>CAJXPN010000904.1 GCA_913058025.1 uncultured Myxococcales bacterium
AAGAGACAGGTATAGGGAGCCCGCGAAGCGAGCCGCCACGCAAGACACTCAAGAGCACGACGAGAGGCCGACGTTTTGAGCACCCGATACGCCCACCTTCAGGCGCCCCGCGCCCTCGCCGCGCTCGCCGCGGCGCTGACGTTCGTCGCGCCCGCGTTCGCGCAGGCCGCGGGACCCTCGCGCGCACAGCGCGCGCTCGACGCGCTCGCCGACGAGGTCGTCGCCGAGACGGACCCCGCCGTCGCGCTCGCCAAGGGCCACATGATGGGCCGCCTCCAGCTCGAGGTGCCCACCGCCTACGCCGCCAAGGTCATGGGCCGCGTCGCCTCGGCCGCGAAGTCTCCCGTCGTGCGCGCCGCGTTCGCCCGCGCCAAGACGCGCGCCCAGCACGACATGGGCGTCTGGAAGGACACCCCCGAGGGCTACGCCGAGTCGTTCGGTCCTCAAGGGTGCCTGACCTCGTTCTCACTGGTCGGCCCCTTCGACAACTCCTCGATGGAGGGCCTGAACACCGCGTTCGGCCCCGAGCTCGGTGAGGTCGGGCCCTTCGCAGGCAAGGTCGTCGAGGTCGACTGGCGCCCGCTCCCCGACGCCCACCAGATGTGTGAGCTCAACCTCGGCGGCTTCATCGCGCCGCGCTCCTCCAGCGTCGTCTACCTCGCCGCCACGATCGAGAGCCCGGGCAAGCGCGACGCGCGCCTGCTCATGGGCGCCGACGGCGCCTACCGCGTCTGGATCAACGGCCGCCCCGTGGCCTCCCGCGACGTCGACGACGGCCTGAGCCGCGACGACGCCGCCTGGACTCTCCCGCTCAAGAAGGGCCGCAACGAGCTCGTCTTCAAGCTCGCGTCCACGCAGGACGGCGGCGTCGACCTCGTCGCCCGCCTCACCGACGCCAGGCTCGCGCCCCTCTCCGACCTGAAGGTCTCCCCCACCCGCCCGACCGCGCGCCTCGACGACCCGGCGCCCCAGGCGCGCACCGGCCAGGGCGCGCTCGCGAGCGCGAAGGCCGCCGCGCAGGGCTCCGACGCCCGCGCCGTCTGGGGCGCGTGGCTGTGGAGCCGCCTGTCCACGCGCGACGCCGCGACCCCGTGGCGCGGCGCCGCCGACCGCGTCCTCGCCGCCGCCAAGGCCGGCACGGTCAAGCTCGACGCCTGGTCCTTCCTCGCGCTCTCCGAGCTCTTCGAGGAGCAGTTCAAGCGCGTCGAGGTCCTCGAGCTCGCACGCGCGCAGCTCCCCGACGACCTCTGG
Source organism: uncultured Myxococcales bacterium (assembly GCA_913058025.1). Classification (GTDB taxonomy): domain Bacteria; phylum Myxococcota_A; class Bradymonadia; order Bradymonadales; family Bradymonadaceae; genus CAJXPN01. The sequence goes on from CAJXPN010000904.1 coordinate 1,252, forward strand.
GTCGCCGTCGAGCTCGCCGACGTCTACGACTCCGAGCTCTCCGAGGCCACGCGCCTCGAGGCGCGCGCGATCCTCGAGGGCGTCGTCACGCAGGACCCCTCGTTCTTCATGGCCCGCCACGCGCTCGCGTCCTGGTACGACCAGGCCGGGCTGTCCTACAAGGCGCTCGCGATCCGTCGCGAGGGCGTCGCGCTCGGCGCTCTCTCCTCGCCAAACTACGCGATGCGTCTGGAGGCCTCCGAGCGCTCGAGCGGTGACCGCGCGAAGGCGGACACGATGCGCCAGCAGATCGAGAAGCTCTCGCGGCAGTCCAGCGGCGCCGCCTGGCGCGTCGCCACCGAGCACATCCGCCGCGGCGAGCTCGACGCCGCGCTCGCCGTCACGCGCACCGAGCGCGCCCGGCGCCCCTGGTCGTCTGGCTGGCGTGAGCGCGAGGTCGCGATCCTGCGCGCCAGCGGAGACCTCGACGCCGCGCTCGCCGTCACCGACGCGCGCCTCGCCGACTCCCCCGGCGACGTCCGCACGCACCGCCTGCGCGCCGACCTGCTGCTCGCGACCGGCCGCGAGGCCGAGGCCGCCACGCAGCTCGCCGCCGCGCTCCAGTTCCGCCCCCAGGACAGCGAGCTGCGCGACTACCTCGCACACCTCAACCCCGACGAGGACCGCTTCCACGAGCCCTGGATGATCGAGGTCGACGCGCTCCGCGCGCTCTCCGACTCCACCGAGGCTGGCCCGTACCACGCGACCTCGATCCTAGAGCAGGAGATCGTCCAGGTCTCCCCCAACGGCCTCGCGCAGACGGTCACCCAGATCGTCGCGCGCGCCAACGACGAGGAGGGCGTCGACGCCGCCGCCGTCCACCGCATCTCCTTCCAGTCCGGCGACGAGCGCGTCGACGTCCTGCGCGTGCGCATCCACAAGCCCGATGGCTCCATCTCCGAGGACTACGACACCTGGACCTCGGACGGCTCGCGCAAGGCCTCCACGACCTACAACGACAACGGCACGGTCACCATCCGCGCCAACAACGTCGAGCCCGGCGACCTCGTCGAGGTCCGCCACCGCCTCAGCCAGGTCGCCAACCGCAACTTCCGCGGCGACTACTTCGGCGACATCTCCTACGTCCAGGGCACGACCCCCGTGGGCATGTCCCGCTACGCCGTGCTCTACCCCGACTCCTGGGACCTCCACTTCCGCGCGCCCTCGCTCGAGCACACCCGCGCCGACGGCAAGCTCCCCTCCGGCGACGCACCGCCAGAGGGCTTCAAGGCGACCTCCTTCGAGATCCGCGGCGTCCCCGCCGTCAAGACCGACTCCGACCAGCCCGGCTACACCGACGTCTACGACTACATCCTCGTCTCGAACAAGCTGACCTACGACGAGGTCGGCCAGTGGTGGTGGAGCCTCGTCGAGGAGCAGCTCATCGTCGACGACATGATCAAGGAGGCCGTCGCCGAGGCCACCAGGGGCGCCGAGACCGACGAGGACAAGGTCCGCGGCGTCTACAACTACGTCGTCAAGAACACGCGCTACCTCCACGTCGGCCTGGGCATCCACGGCTGGAAGCCCTACCGCACCACGACCTGCCTGCGGAACCGCTTCGGCGACTGCAAGGACTGTCTCTTATACACATCTGACGCTGCCGACGATCTACTCTGTGTAGA
>CAJXPN010000905.1 GCA_913058025.1 uncultured Myxococcales bacterium
AGATCGTCGGCAGCGTCAGATGTGTATAAGAGACAGGCGGTGATGCTCGGGCGAGTCCGCGCGTTGAGCGAGCTTCGCGTCGTCGCGGCGCGGGGAGACGCGCGCGCCGCACGCGCGCTGGAGCTCGTCGAGGAGCTGGCGCCAGGGGCGCGCGTGGCGTGCGTCGACCTGGGGTTCAGCGCGAGGCTGAGCCGGGCGCATGTCCTCGTGACCCGTGGAGAGGAGGGGATGAGCGCGCACGTGCTCTCGGAGCGGAGCGGGCGCGTCGTGGCGGGTCCGCTCGGGCAAGGAATGTCCGAGCTCGAGCCTGGGGGCGCGGTGGAGCTGGGCGACGCCGGAGAGCTGTGCGTCCTGGGGCGTGACGGCTCGCTCACGCTCCACGCCTTCTTCTTCACCGGCCCGCTCGCCTGGGAGACCCACGCGGGCGCGGCGTGGGAGTCGGCGAGCGCGATGAGGGGGGCGCCCAGCCCGACGCTCACGAGGTCGCTCATGCGAGGCAGTCGAACGCGCGACGCGACATCGGGGCTGAGGGTGTGGACGCTGGAGCCGCCGGAGGTCGAGTGGCTCACCGACGTCGTGATGGGGTTCACCGCGGGGCCGTTCAAGCGCCACGCGCACGCGATGTGCGATGGCGCGTCGTCTGCCGAGCTGGCCCGGTTGGTGAATTACCTGCGCCACGCGCCTCGCGTGGCGCAGTACGTCGTCCGCCTCTACGAACGCGAAGAGAACCACGCGCTCCGCGACGCGCTGCGCGGGCGAATCGAGGTCCACGAGGACCCGGAGCGCCTCGTACAGTGTTGGCCAAAGGGGCTGAAGGCGTTCGCGCGCACCTCGTCCTGAGCGCACAGCGTACGCACTGTGCGCACAGTGCGTACGCTGTGCGCGTTCTCGGTGCGTCCGCTGCGGTGCGTCGTGGCCTCGAACCTTCGGGCGGTGAGTCCGGGCTCGACGGCGTGACGTGGGCGGTCTCGCCGCGAGCGCATGCGCGGTCCGCCCGTGGCACGTGTGCTGCAATGGGTGTGGATGTATTGCCCGGCGCGTCCGGGTTCACCCACACTCGGGTCCGTCGAGGCTACCGATGAGAACACGCTCCCTCCTTACCGTGGCGCTGTGCGCCGCGCTCTTCCTCCAACCCATTCGAGCGCACGCGCAGGAGTCCGACGAGGAGTTCAACTCGCTCGTCAACTTCGGCCTGTTCTCGACCCTCGTGACCACGGGCTCGGTGTTGGGTCTCATGCTCTCGGCGCTCAACGCCGAGAAGGGGGAGATCGAAGAGCTCGAGAAGAAGACCAAGGAGATCAAGGAGATGACGCGCCTCGAGCGCTACCTCGAGGAGACACCCTACGCGCTGGCCGAGGCGTCGGCGCTGGACACGAGGGGTGTGCTTCGGGACATCGGCTCGCTGCTGAACGTGCCGCGCGAGGGGCATGACGCGTGGGCGAGTGGGCTGCGGACGCGCCGCGTCGAGCTGATGGAGTGGTCCTCCGGGGACGCGAACACGAGGGGCGAGCGGCTCCACGAGGTCTACCACATACTCAAGCCCACCGAGGCGACCGGCTGCGCGCTCATGTCACGCGAGGAGGTGATCCAGTGAGGAGAAACACCGCACGTATTCTGTGTCTCGCATCGCTCGGAGGGATCGCCGGGTGCGGCATCTCGGACACGATGTACAAGAATGACATCATCTCGACCCTCGATGGCCTCACCGGGAAAGAGTACAGCACCGCCGTGGAGCGGCGGCTCGAGCTCCAGGAGGAGCTCATATCGCTGGAGAAGAAGCGCGTCGACGCGGTCGCGCAGATGAAGGCTCGGATCGCGACGTCGAAGGCGTCGATCGACTCGGACCTCGAGGCGCTCGACCTCGGGTCGGCGCTCGCGACGCTCAACGAGCTCGACACGTACCTGCACGCGCCGAAGGAGAAGCCGCCGAAGACGTCGACCCAGAAGCTGGCGAGGTACGCGGGGCTCACGGACGAGGCGTACATCGCGAGCGCCTCGATGGCGCTCATCGCGCGCGCCGAGGACGCGATGGAGGCGGGCAGGTTCCAGAGCCTGGAGCCGGTGCTCGACCCGAGCAAGCTCCCGGACCACGCCGACCCGGGGGCGGACGCGGCCATCAAGAGCAAGCGCACCGAGTTCCAGCAGCGCTGGCTGGCGTACCTCGACGGGGCGTCGAAGAAGGCGCTGCGCGACTCGCCCGCCACGGCGGTCATGTACGCGCTCAAGGGCGCGACGCTGGCGAAGAAGCTGGGCGACGACGCCAAGGCCAAGACGCTGATGGGGCGCTTCAAGAGCGCGAAGGAGGCCGTCGCGAAGAAGCACGGCTACGACGTGGTCCTGGTGAGCGCGCGCGGCTTCGAGGCCGCGGGCGTGGCGAAGTCGCTCACGGGCGCCGACTGGGGCGTGCGGCCCATCACCGTCAAGACGAGCAGCGGCTCGGGTACGGACGCGTCGCTGTCGTTCACGCTGGGGGCGCCTTCGTTGAAGAGCTCGAAGAGCAAGACGACGGGGTCGTTCCGCTACAAGTCGGGCACGAAGACGATCCCGAACCCGGCGTGGGAGGAGGACCAGGAGGACTGCAAGGACCACCAGGAGTCCTACGCGCGGCGCGTGAAGGCCTGCAACGAGAACCCTACCAACAGCGCAGGGAACCCGACGATCGACTGTCGGCTGGTGTCACAGGACAAGGGATTCATGGAGATGAGCTGCCGGGACACGGACCGCTACCCGAGCACGCGCACCGTCGACGTGTTCGACGAGCAGTCCTACCCGATCACGGTCTACTCGATGAGCGCGAGCACGGACGGGACGGCGGAGCTCTCGCCGGTCAAGGGCGAGGCCAGGCGCGTGAGCAAGAACTGTCTCTTATACACATCTGACGCTGCCGACGATCTACTCCGTGTAGATCTCGG
>CAJXPN010000906.1 GCA_913058025.1 uncultured Myxococcales bacterium
CGAGATTTCTGCCTGTCTCGTGGGCTCGGAGATGTGTATAAGAGACAGGACCTCGAGGTCACGATCTGGCCGCTCATCGGCTCCCTCGAAGGAGCCCTACAGACACGCGACGCCGGCGCCCGCGACGCCGCGCTCATCGCCATCCAGGAGCTCGGCTCCGACCTCCCGCCCGCGCTGCTCGCGACCTGCCGGGTCGACTACGCCAGGCGCGCCTTCAGGCGCGCCGTGAAGTCCTGCCGCGCCGCCACGAAGGCCGCTCCCGACTCCTCCAACGCCCACTACAGCCTTGGCATCGCTCGCGCCGCGCGCTCCGACATGAAGCGCGCCATCGCCTCGCTCGAACGCGCCATCGCGCTCAACCCCGACATCGAGAGCTACTGGAGCGCGCTCGCGTCCATCCTGGAGGCTGCCAAGAAGCGGAAGAAGCTCGAAGAGCTCGGGTCGTCTTACCGTAGACACTTCGGTGAGGCGCCTGGCTGGTGATCCCAGCGGTGGCGTCCGCAACGTCTCTCTCGAGCGTTTCGAGTGGTTCCACTGTGTCGGGAGTCAGAATGAGCCCCATGCGTGTCCGATTGGGAGAAAAGCCTAGCAGGACCAGATGCTCGAGACGCATCACAGCTCGCGCAAAGAGGAGTGCATCTGGCTGCACGACTTCGAAGGCGCGTGAGAAGATCCTGGAGTGAGTGAAGTTCTACAACGAACTCCGGCCCCGTCAGTCCTTGAAGTACCTGAGCCCCAACGAGTTTGGGGCTCAGGTCGATTTACCCGCTCGAGTGGCTTGATGTCTGGGGGTCTCTCCACCCCCCTGGAGCCCCTGCCCCAGCACGCCGAGTACCTTCTCGGCCAGCTCGGCGGCCTGCTCTGGAGACACCTCCCCCAACAGCCCGTCGACGATCATCTGCGAGAGCCCGAGCGTGAGCGCCTCCGCCGCGAGCGTCCCCGCCGTGCGCTGCGCAGCCTGAGCGTCGTGGTGCTCTCCGAGCACCAGATCCATCTGCTCGACGTCCGACGCGTTCATCTCTGCGAGCATCGGCGACGCCGCGATGATCTCCGCGCTCGTGAGCAATCGAAAATGCCCGGGATTCTCCGTGGCGAACCGCACATACGTCACCCCCACCATGAGCTGACCATGCAACGGATTCTGCGCGCGTGACATCGCCACCTCGACCGCCTGCATCCACTCGCCGGACGCATGCTCGGCCGCCGCGACCAACAGCTCGATCCGTGAGCCGAAGTGTCGAAACGGCGCGGCGCTCGAGACACCCAGCTCGCGCGCGAGCGCGCTCACCTTGACCGCGTGAATCCCCTGCTCGGCGACCACGTCGATCGTCCCCTGGATCAACGCCGCGCGTAGATCTCCGTGGTGGTACTTCTTACCCATCGTGCCTGACCTGATCCTCTCCCTGGCATCGACCTCTCACCTCGCGTGCCGTTTCATACAGCCTATACCCATCGAACGTGTTCGACAAAACGCGCTTGCTGGCGATGTAAGTTATGCTTACATTGCGCGATGTAAGTAGAGCTTACATCGTCGCTCGAACGAACCACGCAGGAGCCAGACATGAGCTGGAGAATGATCGCAGTGATCGCCCTCACCTACACGACAGGATGCGGCGCGCTCTCACCCTCGGACGCGGGCAAGGAGCTCCAACGCAAGCTGAACGGGCAACTCGAAGGCGACGGCGCGCGGCACGCCGTGCTGCTCGTTTCGTCCCCCAAGCTCGAAATGAACGAGGTCTGCGTGGCTGGCGAGCGCGCCCCGAATGAGCCGATGACCGCGCAGACGCCCTTCCTGTCGGCGAGCATCGGGAAGCTCTTCGTGGCGACGGCGACGCTCGCGCTCGCGCGCCGCGGCGAGCTCTCTCTCTCCGACCCGATCACGCGCTGGGTCGAGCGGGACGCGCTCTCGGGGCTCCCCATCGACGGCGGAGACTCCAGCCTCGATGGGGTCACCATCGCGCACTTGCTCGGCCACCGATCGGGCCTCCCCGACTACTTCGTCGGCGAGACCAGGGACGGCGCGCCCAACATCCTGGACAGGATCGTCGAGCACCCCGACGAGACCTGGTCACGCCAGGACTTGCTCGACTACGCGACCGCGCACTTCGCCCCCGCGGGCTCCCCTGGCGGCCAGTTCCTCTACTCCGACCTCAACTACGACCTCGTCGGCATGGCGCTCGAGGGCGTCACGGGCCGCCCCTACACACAGGTCGTTCGCGACGAGGTCCTCGAACCGCTCGGTCTCGGGAGCACCTGGTACCATGACGTCGAGCCCGCGCCCCCAGGGCTCGAGCCCCTCGCGCACGCGTGGGTCGAGCAGACCCAGGTCGTGGGGCTGGCTTCGCTGAGCGCGGATCAGGCTGGCGGCGGGCTCGCCACCACGACCCGCGACCTCGAGGTGTTCATCCGCGCCGTGGCCTCGGGACAACTCGTCGCGCGCGCCGAGTTCGAGCGTTTCACGATCGACGCGATCATCCCCGGCATCGACTACGGCCTCGGGCTCTGGCGTATCCGCCCGGGCGGCGTCTTCTGGCTCCTCGACGGAATGCCCGAGATGATCGGCGTCTCGGGCGCGCTGGGCAGCTACGTCTACTACATCGAGGCGCACGACGCCGTGGTCGCCGGGACCTTCGATCAGTCGACCTGGGCGGAGCGACACATCGAGTTCCTCCTCTCCGAAGTCATCCCCATCGTGACGCGGATCTCGCCCGCAGAGTGAGACCGCCCCGATTGGTGAAGAGCCTGGTGGTTTCGTCGCTCACCCTCGCCCTGTTTGGATGCGGCGACCTCGATCGGGTCGGTCGTCGACTTCATCCTGGGGACGAACCAGCCGCCAGACTCATCAATCTGTCTCTTATACACATCTGACGCTGCCGACGATCTACTCTGTTTAGATCTCGG
>CAJXPN010000907.1 GCA_913058025.1 uncultured Myxococcales bacterium
CTACACAGAGTAGATCGTCGGCAGCGTCAGATGTGTATAAGAGACAGGTTCGGGGGTGTCCCATGTCACCCCACTACGTACGCGAGACAACGTATTCAAGGCACACAGCCCGTTCGATATACATCAGAAAACATATCGAACGGGCTGTCGTGAATCGGAGCAGGGCGCTCAGACCCTCCGCGCGATCATCCTCACGACGTCCGCCGGGCCGCTGTGGCCGCGGCCTTCCTTCAACTCGACGGTGACCTCCTCGAGCGAGACGAGCTCGAGGCTCGTCTCGTCGTGGTCGATGAGTTCGCGCCGAAGCCGCTCGGCCGTGAGCAGCATCGACGTGTCCCGCGGGCCGCCGCTCGGGCGAGCGTTCGCGACCTGGTCCGGGTGGAACCCCTCGACGACGAGCAGGCCGCCGGGCGCGAGCCGCGCCGCGGCCGCCCTGTAGATCTCCCCCAGCGTGTCCTCGGGGACGTGGATGTAGATCAGCGCGACGGCGTCGAAGAGGGCGTCGCCGAGCGCGTCGGTCGGGAAGAACTCCTCGATGATGCGCGCCTCCACGCCTCGCTCGCTGGCGAACGCGCGCGCCTTACGCGCGCCGACCACGCTCGGCTCGACCATCGTGACCTCGAGCCCCTGGCCAGCCAGCCACACGCCGTTGCGCCCCTCGCCGTCGCCTATGCACAGCGCGCTCGCGCCAGCGCTCAGGTGGTCGCTGGCGACCTGCGCGAGGAACGCGTTCGGGTCCTTGCCGTATCGGTAGCGCTCCGTGTCGTACATTCGATCCCAGAAATACTCGGCCATCGTTCGTCCCTCGAGGAGTTGGTTTGGTCGGATTGAATCGAGGGACCGCGCGGCTCACGTCAACCTGGTTATGCTACGTTACGTCATCGACGCCCTCACCAACCCACGGAGGTTTGCCATGGGACGCGGCCTACACTGGCTCACTCGCCTGTTCCCCTCCGACCCCTCCGACGGCGAGCCCGTCGATATGCTGCGTGGCGGCGCGCCGCTCTGGCTGGAGGCGTTCGCGATGGAGGAGGCCGACGCCCGGCGCCTCGGCTCCGCGCTCGCTGCGCTCGCGCAGGCGTTCCCCTCGCGGGTCGCGCCCAGGCTCGAGCGCGCCATCGCCGTGGAGCGCTGGCCCCAGTCCCGCGCCTCCGTGAACGCGCTGCGGGCGGAGGGCACCCGAGCCATGTGGGCCGCCCCGACCGTGGCGGCGTGGCTGCGGCTCGGCCACCCCGTCTGCCCCCGCGACGACGCCTACGCCGGGTATGGCCTGCGCGAGTCGTGCTTCGCGCTCGCGGACTGGAGGACCCAGGCCACGCAGCAGCGCGACCGCACGGGCCTGGCCACCGACGCCGCGCTCGCGACCCTCGAACGGTTCATGGACGAACACGTCGAGCCGTTGATGCTCGAGATCCTCGCGGCGCCCACCTGGCTCGTCCACAGGGGCGCGGTCGCCTACATCCGCGACGCCGCCCGCGCTGACATCCCCGCGTGCATCAGCGCGCTCGAGCGCCATGTCGACGTGCCCGTCCCCAACCGCGACAACGACGACTTCGTGTACGGCCACGCGGACGCGCTGCGCCTGCTCCAGCAGCTCAACGCCCGCGTGGTGACTGCGCCTGAAGGAGACACGGGGCGCCAGAACGCGAACAACCTCCACGCCCCGCCGGGGCTGAGCCCGCGCGAGCTCGAGGACCTGCGCGGCGCGCTCACCACGCTCACCCACCACGCCGACGCGCGGGTGCGCGCCTGCGCGGGCGCCCTGGATCACGCGCTCGACGACGCCGGCGAGCCGTGACGCGTCAGCGTGAGAGGTGGCCGAGGATACGCGGCCAGACCTCGGCCTGGGCGTTCCGGCCGACGACGAGGTCGAAGTGGCCGTAGTCGTTGACGTGGCCGTGGTCGCGCCCGAAGACCTCGACGGTGACGTTGTCGCCGATGAGCTCGGCCGCGTGCTTGACCGCCTCCACCGAGACCTGCGCGTCGCGTGTGCCCGCGAGCGCCAGGATCGGGAGGTCCACGGTCGACGCGAGCTCGAGGATCCGCGTCCCGTCCGCCAGGCTCAGGCCCTCGGGCGAGAGCGCGGTCGCCAGCGAGCTCGCCAGTGACGTGGGGATCGGGCCGAAGCAGCGCGCGAAGACGCGCCGGGCCACGCGCGGCTCGATGTTCTCGGGCCACATGTGGAACCGCTCGGCCACGCGCGCGCGCCCCATGAACGGCGCGAGCGCGTGCGCGAGCGCGCCGAAGCGCACGACCTCGAGCGGCCCGCGCTCGAGCATGGGCTGGAACCTCGCCAGGCTCTGGAAGCCGCTCGTGCCCTTCCCGTAGTCGAGCGCCGACGCGATCGTCACGCCGCGCGCGATCGGCGGCCCGTCCTCGAGCGCCGCGTACGACATCAGCAGGATCCCGCCCATCGAGTGGCCGACCCAGTCGATCTCGTGCGCGCCCGTGCGCGAGAGGATCGTCTCGATGATCCTCGGGAGGTCCTCTCGGAGGTAGTCGTCGAAGCGCCACGTGTAGTTGTTTGGGGCGCTCTCGCCATGGCCGCGAAGGTCCGGGAGCCAGACGTCTCGACCCTGAGACGCCAGCCATCGCGCGAGCGAGCGCTCCGAGAGGTCCATGCTCTGGCGGTTCGACCCGAGCCCGTGGAGCAACATGACCGGCGGCTCCCCGCTCGGCTCGACCTCGAGCGGTGGCTGGACGCGCCCCAGCGACAGCGTCCAGCCGTCGGCCGTGCGCACCGTGTGGCGCTCCACGGGGAGCTCGTTCATGAGCCTGCGCCACCTCGTCGTCACCGGTGAGTGCTCCATCGCCGCTGCCTCGCTCGTTCGTTCGTTCATGGTTCGTGCGCGCCTTGAGTGCTGTCTCTTATACACATCTGACGCTGCCGACGATCTACTC
>CAJXPN010000908.1 GCA_913058025.1 uncultured Myxococcales bacterium
CGCCAAGCGCGCAGCGCGGCGGCGGGGGCTTCTGCCCCGAAACAAACTCTCCGCCCCACACGAACGCGCCCACGCGAACCTCCCCGCAAGAACAGCCACCGTGTCCGGAGCCCCCTGCCGCAGGCGGGGGGCGCCAAGGGCCGCAGGCCCGGCGGCGGGGGTTACTGCCCCGCACCACACGAAACGCCCTCTCGAACGCTCCCAAACCGCCCCGAACCACACGAATACGCCGAAACGAACGCCCCCACCCCGCACCACACCAGAACGCCCTCTCCAACGCCCCCAGGACCTCATTGAACCTCGCGCGGCGAGAGCCTGTCCGCCCCGGTCGTGCCGAGCTGGTTGGAGTCGTTGTTGCCCCAGCAGAACAGCCGCCCCTCGAGCGTCGTGACGCACGTGTGCAGGTCCCCTGCCGACACGTCCAGCACGTCCGACGGCACGCTCAGTGGCGTGGGCGTCGCGCGGGAAGATTGCGTCGAGTCTCCGAGTTGTCCGTGGTCGTTGCGGCCCCAGCAGTAAAGGTCGCGTGAGCGCGTGACCGCGCACGTGTGCGCGCGACCCGTCGAGATGTCGGCCACGTTCGAGATCGCCGTGACGAGCCGAGGTGAGAGCCGGTCGGCGGTGGTCCCGTCGCCGATCTGGCCGTCGGAGTTGTCGCCCCAGCAGTACACGCGGCCGTTCACCAGCGACGCGCACGTGTGCGCGTCGCCCGCGGCGATGCGCGCCACGGGCGCCGGCAGCGTGAGCCGCTGCGGCGATGTGTAGGACTGGTCGTTGCCCGTGCCCAGGCGGCCCACGCGAGGCGTCACGCCGTTGTAGCCCCAGCAGTAGACGTCGCCCGCGGCCGTGAGCGCGCATGCGTGCGATGTGCCGGCGTCTACCTGCACCACGTCAGTGAGCCCGGAGACCTGGACCGGCACGAAGCTCGACGTCGGCGAGCCCTGCCCGAGGCGCCCGAACAGCCCGTTGCCCCAGCAGCGCGCGGTCCCGTCGGTGAGCGCGGCGCACGTGAAGTCGCGCCCGGTCGTGGCCGACGCCACCGTCGAGATGCCCGGCACCGGCACCGGCACCGGCTGGTCGCTCGTCTGGCTGTTGCCGAGCTGGCCGACCCCGTTCTCACCCCAGCAGTAGAGCGCGCCCGCCTGCGTGACGCCGCACGTGTGCGCGAAGTGGCTGTCCAGGCGGACGTAGCTCGACGAGCCCGACACCGTCACGGGGCTGCTGCTCGAGGTCAGGTTCGTGCTGTTGCCGAGCTGGCCCGAGCTGTCCGAACCCCAGCAACGCGCCGTGCCGTCCGAGCGCGTCGCGCACGTGTGCGACGCGCCCGCGGCCACGTCCCGCCAGCCCGCCGACGCGCACTGGTTGCTCGAGCACGAGCTCCCGGCCACGTTGCAGCCACCGCAGTACACGTCCGCGCCCAGGTAGCTCACGTCCCCACACGCCGCGCCGAGCTCGGCGCAGCCGTCCACGCAGCTCCCGTCCACGCACGCCTCGGCCGTCGACCCGCACGCCCCGCACGCGATCTCCTGCCCACCCGACATCAGCGGCCCGCACTCCACGTCCTGCTCCGTGCACACGTCCACGCAGCTCCCCGACACGCACGCCAGCCCCGGGTCGCACGCGGGGAGGCACTCGTCCGGGTCCCCCATGTCCTCCTCGCCGGCGTCCTGGCCCGCGTCCTCTCCCGCGTCTGCGCCGGCGTCATCGCTGGCGTCGGGCGACGCGTCGGGGGCGCCCGCGTCGTCACCCGCGTCTGCGCCCTCCGCGTCCGACGGGTCCGCGTCGTCGCCTGCGTCCGCGATGGACACGTCACCCGACGCGTCGACGTCGTCGCTCGAGCCGCCGTCGGCCGTGGGGAGCGTGCCCGCGGCGCAGCCGGTGAGGGCCGCGAGCAGGGTCGTGAGGATGAGGCGTTTCGTGAGATTCTTCATTGGCTTGCCGTTCGTCTCTTCCGCAACGTGGGTGCTGCGGCGGGCGCCCATAGAACATAAACCCCGACGTGAACGCAACGCGTGCCTTCTCGCGGGCTTGCTGATATCACTCAGCGCGTCGCGGCGTGCGCCGCGCTCATGGTCCACCCGCCTTGCGAGACCCGCGATGCTTCACCCCCCTGGCGCGCCCTACGACCTCGACGCCGACGCCCTCGAACCCGGCCGCACGCTCGCCGAGGACCCCGAGCGCGCCGGCCCGCTCGCTGCGCTCGGCGCCGCCGGCTGGAAGGCCACGCTCGCGGTGTTCCTGGGCGCGCTGCTCGTCCTGTCGTTGCTGAGTTGGGACCGGGCGCTGAGCCCCTCGAAGGACAACCACTTCGCCTACCTCGCGACCACCTACGGCTCCATGCTCTCGGCCGCGCTGGGCGACGAGGCCGCGCTCGCGCGCCGCGCCGACCTCGTCCCCTTCGAGCTCGAGCGCCCGCCGCCCCACCGCAACGACTGGGCCACCTACTGGGAGGTCCACACCCGCGACGGCGAGGTCTTCCGGGGCATCTGGGCCGGCAAGAAGCGCTCGGGTGAGCTGAGGCTGCTCGGTAAGAAGGGCCAGGTCGTGAACCTGGCGCCCGCCCAGATCGACCGCGAGTCCACGCGCAAGCGCGTCTTCGTGTCCTTCCCGCCGGGGCCGGCGTTCGTGATGATGCCGCTCGCGGCGATCTGGGGTTACGACGTCAACGACGTCGCGCTCACGCTCCTCTTCGCCGCGCTCAACGTCGCGCTGATGTTCTCGCTGCTCGCGCGGCTGTCCAGGGGAGGGCGCTCCGGGCGCTCGCGCTCGGACAACCTCTGGCTCACGCTGCTGTTCGGCTTCGGGACCTGCCACCTCTGGCTGGCGGTGATGGGCCAGGTCTGGTTCACCGCTGTCTCTTATACACATCTCCGAGCCCACGAGACAGGCAGAAATCTCGT
>CAJXPN010000909.1 GCA_913058025.1 uncultured Myxococcales bacterium
CCGCCCCCAGCCCGACAGGGCCGGCGTCGACACCACCGTCATCCCCGAGCTCGTCCTCGGCGCTGGCATCAGCTTCTACCTCTACGAGGGCCTCACCCTGCGCGCCGAGGGCCGAGGTTACCTCTCTGCCAACGCGCCGATCGACACCGTCGATGCGCTCAGAGATCGCACCCCGGTTCAGTTCCCCGTAGAGTTCCTCCTCGGGGTCTCGTACGCCTTCTAAGTGTGCGGCCCCGTTGAGGAACCTGTTCAAAGTAAGCACGCTACGTTATGATCGCCGGCCTCACATCTGCTACCTTTCACGTGAGCAGATGAGGCCGACCGCGTTTTCCTGGAGAGAGGCCCCATCGCCTACGCGACTCGCCTCCCCGCTGATCGAGAGGATCCCCGGATGCTTCACCACCGCTCAAGGTCCAACAAGGCGACCCGCCGACTCCTGAGCCTCGCGCTTTGCGCCGCGCTCGTCGGCGCCCCCGTGGCCGACGCGTTCGCCGCCGTCACCAAGGACCAGATCGCCCAGATGGCCCAACTCGGCCTGGGCGACGACGCCATCAAGGGAGCCATCGACTCCGCCGGTGACGAGCTGATGCTCTCCGAGGAGGAGGTCGCTGAGCTCAAGAAGAAGGGCGTCTCAGGCGACGTCATCGACTACCTCAAGTCCACCGGCCACGTCGCCGGAGGCAACCCTGGCCCCGGACCCGGACCTGGACCCGGCCCCGGCCCTGGACCCGGTCCTGGACCCGGCCCTGGACCCGCGCCTGGCGAGGAGACGCCCGAGAAGGACGTGATGGCCGAGCTCGCGAAGCTTCGCGAGCTCCAGAAGAGCGTCGACGCCGAGAAGTCGAGCGTCGACTCACTCGCCCGTCAGGTCCCCGAGGCGCTGCGAAAGGTCGCCGGCGGCGACAACATGACCGCCGCTCGGACGTGCCTGCAGTACCAGAAGGTCCACGAGGCCTACCAGGCGACCTACGACGACTACCAGTCGACCTACGAGCCGTTCCGCGAGAGCCTCCCGGGCGAGGACGCCGCGCCTCCCTCGGCGGAGACCTTCTACGGCGCGACCTTCTGCCTGGCCAAGGCGCTCTACCAGGAGCGCATCCTCTCGGGCGCCTCTCGCCCGCTCGTGCGCGTCCTCCAGATGGGGACCGGCGGCGACCGCCCCCACTTCAAGGAGGCGTTCTACATGCTCGAGGACGTCTCCTCGAAGATCGGCTACCGCCCGCCGATCCTCGCCGAGATCACGGCCGCGAACACCGACAGCTTCAACGCCGACTTCAAGAACGACTACAACTACTTCTTCGGGAAGTTCTTCTTCGACTACAAGCAGCTCGACAAGGCGCTCGAGCACCTGAAGAAGGTCAAGGAGGGCTCCGGGGACTACCCTGAGGCGCTCTACCTCCAGGGGCTGAGCTACCTCGGCGCCGTCCAGACCGAGGAGCAGCTCCTCGGCGCGGCCCCCAAGGCGCTGCGCGCCTTCCAGGGCGCGATCGTGGCCGGTGAGTCCGAGCCCGGCGGCAACCAGGAGATCCTCCAGCTCGGCTACCTCGCCATGGCGCGCGTGTACTACGAGCTCGGCTACTACAACGTCGCGCTGTACTACTACCAGAAGCTCCCGCGGAACTCGTCGCGTAACGCCGAGGCGATGCTCGAGACCGGCTGGACCTACTTCCTCAAGAACGACTACAAGCGCGCGCTGGGCATCTTCCACATGCTCAACTCGCCCTACTACGAGAAGTGGTTCTACCCGGACGTCCACATCCTCGAGGCGACCGTCTACCTGAACCTGTGCAAGCTCGACGAGTCCAAGATCGCGCTCGCCTCGCTCCAGCAGCGCTACCTGGACAAGCAGGGCGCGCTCAAGACGTTCCTCGAGGAGTCCGCCGCCAAGGATCCCGCCGAGACATGGACCGCGGTGATGTCCTACTACAACGGCGACGGCGAGGGTAAGACTGGCCTTCCGCGTGAGTTCGTCGACGCGGTCATGGACGACCTCTCCTTCTTCAACGTCTACAAGACCGTGCAGACGATGCAGGCCGAGCGCGACGCGCTCAACGCCAACGTCGGCTCGCTCGGCGAGTTCGGTCAGCAGGTCCTGGCTCGCGTCGAGGAGCAACTCTCGCTCAAGATCAGCGAGGGCGGTCTCATCGTCCAGCAGCGCCTGAGCGACATCGACCAGGAGCTCTCGACGCTCGACCTCCAGGCGACCCAGATCTCCTTCGACATCGACTCGGAGGAGAAGAGGCAGCTCCAGGAGCGCCTCAAGAACCGCGGCGCCGTCGAGAAGGCGGGTCCCGCCGCCGGCACCACCCTGCTCATCGTCGCCGACGATTGGCAGCCCTGGCCCTTCGAGGGCGAGTACTGGGTCGACGAGGTCCAGAACTACCGCAGCAACCTTCGCAGCCAGTGCGTGGAGTGAGGATAATGATGAACAGACAGACCATCACCGCGGCGCTCTTCGGCGTCGCCTTCCTCGGGGCCTCGCTCTCCGGGGCGACCGCCTTCGGACAGGGCGCCGACATCTCCAAGAAGAAGCGCAAGTCCGGCGTCACCGACGCCCAGCGCGCGGCCGCCGAGAAGCGCGCCAAGGAACTCGAGGCTCGCCTCAACGTCGACAAGACCAAGGAGAAGTCCGAGCTCGGAGAGACCGGACCGACCAAGGCCGAGGGCACGCTCGACGGCGACAACGCTCAGTCCGCCGCGACGATGACCCCCGAGCAGATCGAGGAGCTGCGTCGCACGATCGAGCAGAAGAACCGCGACCAGATCCGCAAGCTCGACAAGCTCATCAACGGCGACCCGTACGCCACGACGCGCGACGCCTGGATGTTCCAGAAGGCCGAGCTGCTCTGGGAGCTGCGTAACTGGGAGTACCTGCGCACGCGCGCCGACTACAACAAG
>CAJXPN010000910.1 GCA_913058025.1 uncultured Myxococcales bacterium
GTAGATCGTCGGCAGCGTCAGATGTGTATAAGAGACAGCTCCAGGATCGTCGTCGAGCTCGAGCGCCCCGGGCGCTTCGAGACCCGCGAGGGCTCCGACGGCCGCGCCGTCATGATCCTGAACAACACAGACCTCCCGCAGGAGCTCGAGCGTACGCTCTCGGCCTCCTCCCAGTCGGGCGCCGTGCGCTTCGTCTCCAGCTTCGTCGACGGCCAGCACGTCCGCATGGAGGCCGAGCTCGGCGGGCAGACCGCCGAGACCGTCCAGGCCGATGGGAACACCGTCACCTGGGAGTTCGCCTCGTCGCAGCTCGCGGCGAAGACGCAGGTCCCGCTTCCGGCTGAGGAGCGCCCCGAGGCGCCCACCGTCGGCGAGTCCTACACCTCCGCGCCCCCGCTCATCGTCACCGACCCGAGCAAGGTCACCCGCGTCCCCGGCCTGAGCCGTAAGCGCCTGACCATCGACCTGCGCAACATCGACGTCCAGAACGTCCTGCGCCTCATCGCCAAAGAGGGCGACGTCAACATCATCGCTGGTGATGGCGTCAAGGGCCGCATCACGCTGACGCTGCGCCGCGTCCCCCTGGAGCAGGTCTTCCTGACCGTCCTCCAGTCCAAGGAGCTCGGCTTCGAGGTCCGCGGCAACGTCATCCGCGTCGCCCCTCGCAGCAAGCTCATCGCCGAGGAGACTGCTCGAGCCGACGCTCGGGCCGCTCGGAAGCGCTCCAAGCCGCTCGAGGTCTTCCTCGTCCCGATCAACTACGCCAGGGCCTCCGAGCTCGTCCCGCAGGTCACCGGCTTGCTCTCGACTCGCGGTTCGGTCAGCGTCGATCAGCGCACGAACACTCTCATCATCAAGGACATCAATGAGAACATCGGCGCGATGCGCACGCTCATCGAGTCCCTGGACATGCAGGTGCCTCAGGTCCTCATCGAGGCCCGAATCGTCGAGACGAACGACCGCTTCAGCCGTCAGATCGGTATCCAGTGGGGCGGTGACTTCAGCTTCTCGCAGGCCAACGGTAACCCCACCGGCCTGATCTTCCCGAGCGTCCTCGGCCTCGGCGGCGCCGCCACCGATGGTCAGACGCCCACGGAAGGCACCTCCGATACGCCCAACTTCGCCGTCAACCTCCCCGCCCCGGTCGGTACCGGCTCGGGTGGTGGCATCGGCCTGACCATGGGCTCCATCGGCGGCGGCGTGAACCTCAACCTCCGCCTCTCCGCTCAGGAGGCCGCTGGTAACGCCCGCATCGTCTCCGCCCCCAAGATCCTCACCCTCAACAACAACGAGGCGTCGATCTCTCAGGGTACGAGCATCCCCATCTCGGTGGTGAGCGCCGCGGGCGTCCAGACGGTCTTCGTCGACGCGACCCTCGAGCTCACAGTCCGCCCTCAGGTCACCCCTGACGGCAACATCATGCTCACCATCGCGGCGAGCAAGAACGAGCCGGACTTCCAGAACACGGGTGCTCGTGGCGACCCCACGATCCTCCGTCGCCAGGCCAACACCCAGCTCCTCATCAAGGACGGCGACACCACGGTCATCGGTGGCATCTACACCAGGAACACCGGTACCAACATCTCCGCGGTTCCCTTCTTCCACCAGATTCCGATCCTCGGCTTCTTCTTCAAGACGCAGGCCCAGTCGGAGCTCCGTGGAGAGCTGCTCATCTTCATCACGCCGCGTATCGTCAACCGTGCAGAGTCACTGGGCGCCATCTCGGCGGGTTCGGTCGACTCGGGCGGGCCGAGCCCCACCGCCGGAAACTGAGCTGTGGAGTACCCGAGCGCGCTCCTCTGGAGCGCGCTCGTTTCGACCTGTAACGTTAGAACCTCACACCCTTCGGTGTCATGAATCAGTCAAGGAGACAGGACATGCGCTCCACCTCTAAGCTTTCTCTTCTTACCGCGGCCTGCGCGCTCCTCGCGTCGACCGGTTGCGTGGAGTACGACGCGTCCCTCGTCTTGGACATGTCGTTCCCGCCACTCGCCACTCCGGTCTCCGTCGATGGAATGGACGCTTGCCCTGGGGATGTCGAGAGCATCCAGTTCCAGGGCATCGCCGAGAACGCGGGGAAGATCTTCTTCGGTTCTGGCGAGCTCAACCTCTCGACGATCCGAGACGGCCAGCCAAAGCTCGCGGTTCCCTCGAACTGCCCGCAGCTCCGGTTCGCTCAGCCTGGCGTGTTCGCGCTCTTCGCGCTCGTCCGTAACCGCCTGTTGGACTCGACCGCCAACGACGGCTCCGGGCTTCGCCTCGACCAGAACATCACCCAGATCTCGACGATCAAGGTCAAGTACCTCTTCAGCTCGGGTCCCCTCGAGTTCGAGCGGACCATCTCCAAGCTGCTCGCGACCAACGGTGGCGGCGCGGAGCTCCCCATCGTCTTCGTGAACGGCCTCGGCGAGCTTCAGGTTCTGACCCAGAGCTTCACCACCGAAGCGGCGACACTCGGCGGAGCGATCATCACGATCCCCGTCGAGATCCAGGTCCTGGGTGAGACGACCGCGGGTAGCCCCGCCGAGTCGAACGTCTTCACGTTCCCGCTCACCATGTGCAACGGGTGCGGTGAGATCGGCGTGACTGAGCGTTACATCCTCGATGGCGCCTGAGCGACACCGCTCCCGGTGACCGACGAGAAGAGGGCCGAGGCGCGTAGCGTCTCGGCCCTCTTCGTGTGCCTGGCTCCGAGGCGCGCATCGGTCAGCCTCGCTCGCGTCGGACGCCGAGTGCCAACGCGGCGAGGAACAGGACCCCGCCGAGGGGGGCCTCACGGGGTGTCGTGGGGGCCTGAGAGCAGCACCCGCCGTCGAGTCCGGGTGAGGTGTTCACCAACGAGTCGAGTCGCCCTGGGCGTGGCTGCGGCGTGACCGGGTCCGGGTCCGTTCCGGGGT
>CAJXPN010000911.1 GCA_913058025.1 uncultured Myxococcales bacterium
GATGTGTATAAGAGACAGGGAGAGGGAGAGGGAGAGGACAGATCTGTCCATTCTTCGGGCTTTCTGTCGCCAAAGACGACCAACGCGCCTATTTTATAACCACGTTCAACGACCGGAAATCTGCTCGGGGCAGACCGATCCGCCGCGACCACCGCCATGTATTCACGGGGAGGTCGCCAGAGGATTCGCGACCTGAATCAACCGTCAAAAAGAGAGCGTCATGTCCGACGTAGAGGAGAGGAGAGCCCAGGACGACGGGCGGCGCGTGCACAGGGTGGTGCTCAAGATCGCGGCCACGCTCACCGCCACGTCGACGGTCTTCACGGGTGTGTTCTGGCTCCAGAGCGGTGACCCGTGGCAGCTCGCGACGACGGCGAGCACGGCGTTCGCGACGCTGACGTTCGCGGCGGGTGTCTGGTGGCTCGAGCGAGACGAGGCGCTGCTGAGCGCGCGTGGCCACGGCCGGCGCCGCGCTCAACGTCGTCACGGGAGTCATCACCAACCCGACCGACATCGCGCTGCCGATCCTGATCTCGTCGATGGCCATCTTGCTGTTGGTGCCGCCGACGCTGTTCATGGGCCAGAAGATGACGCGGGGCTGGCTGGCCACGCTCACGGCGATGTTCTACGCGGGGCTCGGGCTCCGCTTCGCGTTCCGGGGCAACGACATCGCGGAGAGCACCGAGGGGCTCGTGGTGATGCTCATCGCGCCGGTGATATGCCTGCTGATCCAGTGGCTGCTCACGAGGAGGTTGCTCGGGCAGATCGAGGCCGCGCTGGCCGACTCCGAGCGGCTCCGCGCGAACCTGGAGAAGCAGAACCGCGAGCTCGACCGCAGCCGGGAGCTCGCCGAGCAGGCCAACCGGAGCAAGTCGATCTTCCTGGCGAACATGTCCCACGAGCTGCGCACCCCGCTCAACGCCGTCATCGGCTACTCCGAGCTGCTCGCCGAGGACGCCGAGGACGCCGGCCACGACCAGATGCTCGCGGACATCCACAAGATCGAGGGCGCGGGCAAGCAGCTCCTGTCGTTGATCAACGACGTGCTCGACATGGCCAAGATCGAGGCAGGGCACTCCACGATCCACATCGAGCGCGTCCAGCTCTCGTCGCTCGTCGCCGAGCTCGAGCTCGTTGCCGGGCCGCTCGTCTCGAAGAAACACAACACGTTCTCGGTCGAACTCGACGACGCGCCCGAGCACATGCACACCGACTGGACGAAGCTGCGCCAGGTCCTGAGCAACCTGATATCGAACGCGGCGAAGTTCACCGAGGATGGAGTGATCACGCTGCGGATCGGACACGGCGAGCTCGACGATGAGCCCGCGGCGACCTTCGCGCTCGAGGACACGGGGATGGGAATGGACGAGGCGACCCAGGGGCGCGTCTTCGCGCCGTTCGTGCAAGCCGACGAGTCCACGACCCGCACCCACGGGGGCACGGGGCTCGGCCTCAGCCTCGTCGCTCAGTTCACGGAGCTGTTGGGAGGACGCGTCGAGCTCGCGAGTACGTTGGGAGAGGGGTCGACCTTCACGGTCAAGCTCCCGCTCGTTCATGACGAGTCGGCCGCGCCGACCACATGAGGGAGAGGCTCATGCGTGCGCCGCCATGAACGTCGAGACGACGTCCCGGAGTTCCTCAGAGTGGGTGATCGGCATGAAGTGGTCGCCCCCCTCGATCGCATGGAGGATACAACCGGGGAGCTGCGCGACGAGGCGTTCGGAGTGTTCGAACGGGACGTTCCGATCCTCGGTCCCGTGGACGACGAGGCATGGGACCGAGAGCGAGGTCGGCGGCGTGAACGAGCGCGCGTGCTCGGCGTCGTTGGACCAACCGTCGAGGCGTCGTGAAGGGGGCCAGGAGGAGCGAACGAGTCCGGTGAGGCGAGCGCGCGTCTCGGGTGTGCGGAGCGCGAGGCGCTGGTTCTCCTCACCGTGGACGAGCATTCGCGCGAGCACGCCGGGCCGTACGAGCGCGGCGAAGAGCAGGACGCCAAGGTCGGAGCGCATGAGCGCGGGGATGGGTGGGAGCTCGAGCGCGTGGCTGACGGGCTCGATCAGGATCAAGCAGCGCACCCTCGAGGGGTGGCGCGCGGCGAGCTCGAGGGCGGAGGGGCCGCCGCCCGAGGCGGCCATGACGACGACGTCGGGGAGCTCGAGCGCGTCGAGGAGCGCTGCGAAGGCGTCCGCCTGCTCCGCGGGGGAAGCCCCGACCGACAGCGGCGTGCGTAGCGAGCCGGGGCGAGAGGGCGCGAGCGTACGGTGAGAGGGGTGTCGGAATGCGGCGTGGTCGTACCCACCAGGGGAGCCGTGCAAGAAGAGCACGACAGGGCCCGAGTCACCCACGAGGGCGTACTCCATCGGCCCCATCGGGAGCTCGATGACCTGGCTGCCCGAGCGAAGCCGCGAGAACGCGGCGGCCTTGCCGACGCCATAGGACACCACGAGCGCGGCCACGATCAAGACGACGATCAAGCGAACCTCCTGCATACATCGAGAGGGGTCGACCCGTGCGTTCACGAGGCACCCGACGAAGACGAGAGAGAGAACACAAAACCCCAACAGCATCAAGAAGATACAAGAGAAAATGCGCCCCTGAAACGTGGTGTTATGGTTACATCCAAGCAGAGCCCGACGCGCATATCAAAGAGGCGCCGCAGGGGCAGCAGCGGAGGGAGTTTCGGAGGATCGTGTTCGGGAGGGATCTCACGTGTTCGTGCCGACCGAAACGAGAGAGGGCGCCCCTGATGGGGGCGCCCTCTCTCTCGTTCAGCTCGATGTCGGGCTGGTCACTTCGTGTAGGTGCTGGTGCCGACGCCGGTGTTGCCGAAGGCGTCGGTGATGCTGTCTCTTATACACATCTCCGAGCCCACGAGACAGGCAGAAATCTCGT
>CAJXPN010000912.1 GCA_913058025.1 uncultured Myxococcales bacterium
GTAGATCGTCGGCAGCGTCAGATGTGTATAAGAGACAGCTCCAGTACCTCGCGCCGACGCTCCAGTTCCTGCTCGGGGTGTACGTGTACAACGAGACGTTCGACGCGTCGAAGCTCGTGGGGTTCTCGTTCATCTGGGTCGGCCTGGCGTGCTTCACGATCGAGGGCATCTGGCGCCGCCGGAGCGTGAAGGCGGCCAGCGCGCGCGCAGAGCAAGAACGAGGAGAGGGTGCGTGACCCCACATATGGGACCGCGCACCCTCTCTCGTCGTTCAGCCGGGCGCCGTTCGGGCGCCCTCTGGAGGATTCAGTTGACCTGATCCTTGAGCGCCGTGGCGGGCTTGAACTTGGCGACCTTACGGGCCGCGATCGTGATCTTATCGCCCGTGCGCGGGTTCGTGCCCTGGCGGGCGGCGCGCTCGGAGACCTTGAAGTTGCCGAAGTCCGCGATCTTGAGCTCGCCGTCGGCGGCGAGGCCCGTGGCGGCCTGGTCGAAGATGATGTCGATGAGGCCATCGACGTCCTTCTGAGTGAGCTCGTGGCCCGCATCGCTGGCAGACTGCTGGACGGCGCGGATCAGTTCCTTCTTCGTCATTCTCTTTGGCTCCATATAAACGGTTGAGGGAAATATCCCTCTTGTTTGGCTACGCGTTCGTGACCCGGGGGCCACAGCGCGCCGACACCATAGCACCACCCAATCAGATACCCAATGCGCTATGTCGCATGTTTTGCGCGCTCACCGATCGTGTGACGAATGGCGTAGGAGCACGTTTTGGTGCAGCTCATTCGAGCTTTGGGACGCGCCGACTCCAGAGGGCGGCGAGGCCGCCGAAGACGAGCAGATTGCTCACGTTCGAGAGCATCGAGGCGTACGTGGGGAAGAGCGCCATGAGGATGCCGGACATGGGCATGATGGGGGCGACGAGCAGGACGCGCCGGTCGATGCTCACGCCGAGGTGGATGACCATGGCGCCCGCGAGCATCCGCTCCATGGACAGGCTCTGGACCTCGGTCAAGCCCAGGAGCACGATCCCGACGAGGCGCATCGCGGCCATGCCGTAGACGGAGGTGAGGAAGAGCGAGATGACGCGCCGGTTGAGCTGGGTGTTGAGCAGCGCGGCGCGAAACGCGAAGACGATCGATGTCACGATGGCGGCGACGATCCAGGCGAGCGCGGCGTCGCCCGTCCCCACGATCTCGAGCCGGTCCTTGAGCTGGCCCGCGATCGTCCAGACGATGAGCATGAGCACGGCGGCCAGCGCGCGCGTGCGGCTCGAGACGCGGACGTCGCCCTCGCGTCGCATGTGCTTGGCCTGCTCGACCTGGTGGCGGTCGAGCTCGCGCTGCTTGCGCAGCCGCGCGAGCCCCTCCTCGAGCTCGGGGGGGACCGTCTTGAGCATCGAGAGGATGCCCTCGGCGGCGATGAGGTCGCCGCGGTTGATCTCGTAGGCGGCGACCTGCTCGATGAACGCACGCTGGGCCGACCTCGCCCTGGCGTTGCCAGGCCACAGCGAGATCGCTTGCTGGTAGCCGAACATCGCCTCGGTGACGTGTTGGCGCAGCACGCGCTTGACGTCCTCGTCCTCGGGGGCGCCGTCCTCGATCATGGCGTAGGCGGCGAGGACGCGCTCGTCGGCCTCTTCGCGCAGCTGGTGGGACTCGCGGTGGTTGAGGAAGTCGCCGAGGCGCTGGCGCAGCGCCTCGGCGGAGGGGATGCGCTCGTCGGGGGACTGCCGCATCGCGTGGTTGGCGATCTCCCCGAGCTCGTCGGGGACGGGCAGCGAGGAGTAGTCGTAGGGCGCGGAGACGTAGGAGCTCAGGACCGCGGCGCGCATGGTGTTGGCGATGTGACGGGGCTGGCCGGTCATGATCTCGTGGAGGACCGCGCCGAGGAGGTAGACGTCGGTGCGCACGGAGAGCGTGCGGCCCTCGCCCTCGACCATCTCGGGGGCCATGTAGCCCGGCGTGCCCGCGAGCTGCGTGCACTCGCGCGCGAGCGGGAGCTGGCCCTCGTCCTTCTCGTCCATGCTCACGGCGATGCCCCAGTCGAGCACGTAGACCTCACCGAACTCCCCGAGCATGATGTTCTCGGGCTTGATGTCTCGGTGGAGGATCTTTCGGGTGTGGGCGAAGTGGATGGCGTTGCAGACCTGCATCAAGATCAGCAGATGCGCCTCGAGCGGTTCCATCCCCGCGTACGTCTCGGGGAGCCTGGTCGGGTCGGTGATGGACTCGGCCCACGAGCGCCCCTCGACGCGCTTCATGACGATGATGGGCCGGCCTGTGGCGTCGAGACCCAGGGAGTGGATGGGGATGATGTTGGGGTGCTCGAGGCGGCCGGTGATCCAGGCCTCGCGGAGGATCTCGCGCTTGGCGAGCTCCTCGTCGCGGTCCGAGCGCAGGGTCTTGATGGCGACGTCGCGCTGGAGCGTCCGCTGGCGGCCCAGGTACACCACGCCCATGCCGCCTTGGCCGAGCGTGTCGCGCAGCCAGATGTCGTCCGCGCTGCTCATCTTCGCGCTCATCTTGACGATGGGCAGGTCGCGCAGCGTCACGCGCAGCGCCTCGAGCTCTTTGATCGTGCCGTCCTCGGGCAGGATCGTGGTCATGACGCCCCATTCTTCCTGGGACGCGGCCACGCGGTCGGCGAGCCCGTCCCATACCCGGATGAAGTCCTTGGTGCGATCCTCTTCCATTCGCTCTCTGCTCCCGCGTGTGCCTTTATGACGTGCCTCACCTTCAATCAGGCGTGGCCATCGCGCAAGCGCGGCGCGGCGGCGTCGGCCTGTGGGCGATCGGCGCAGGGCGGGTTGGGAGCGTTCGGGTGAGGCGGGGAGCGTGGTGCGGGGCAGAAGCCCCCGCCGCCGCGCTTCGCGCTTGGCGCCCCCCGC
>CAJXPN010000913.1 GCA_913058025.1 uncultured Myxococcales bacterium
CCCTCAGATCCACGCCCGCCGAGAACGCGAACGTCTCCGGCCTGGTCGCGCCCTTGGGCGCCGGGACGATCTGCATCTTGGCGATCGCCTCGTAGAACGCCTCGGTGATCTCGAACGAGTCCTGGTAACGCGCGGCGGGGTCCTTCAACGTCGCCTTGCGGATCACGTCCCCGAGCGGCGTCCCCTTGAGCTTCTTGGTGAGCTTTGGCACCTCGTCGCGGATCTGCTTGTGGATGACGTCCATCCGGTTGCGCCCCGTCACCGGCGGCAACCCCGTGAGGATCTCGAAGAGCAAGAGCCCCAGCGCGTAGATGTCGGTCGCCGTCGTGATCGGCTCGGCGCACGCCTGCTCGGGTGACATGTACATCGGCGTGCCGAAGATGCGGCCTGCCTTGGTCAGCTTCGCCTCGCTCTCGTCGTCGCCCCCGTCGAACGAGGTCATCTTCGCGACGCCGAAGTCGAGCACCTTCACGTAGTCGAGCTCGCCGAACATCTCACACAGGTGGATGTTCTCGGGCTTGAGGTCGCGGTGCACCAGACCCCGCTGGTGCGCCTCGCCGAGGCTCTTCAGGATCTGGATGAAGACGTGCGCCGCCCTCCCCTGCTCCATCGCGCCTTCGCGCTGGATGAGATCCGAGAGCGCCTCGCCCTCGAGCAGCTCCATGACCATGTAGAACAGGCCGTCGTCGGTTTGGCCGTAGTCGTAGAGCGTGATCGTGTTGGGGTGGCGCAGCTGGCTGACGTGGAACGCCTCCCTCCTGAACCTCTCGATGTTCACGGGGTCCTTGGCGATCGAGGGCGCGAGGAACTTCAGCGCGACCTCCCGCCCCACGTTCTCCTGGAGCGCACGGTACACCGTCCCGAAGCCGCCGCTCCCGATCAAATCCATGATCCGGAACCGCTGGCCGATCAGGTCCCCTTCTTGGGGAAGCGCTGGCAAGTTCGACGTCATCCGCAGTCGCTCATCATGGGGTCAGGGGGGCAATTCGTGCTCGCACGACGCCACGCTCTCCTACGCTCCTATCGGTCCTATCGGTCTACCACGCCGCCGCGAGGGCACGCAACCGAGTCCCTTCACGTACACCTCCGCGATCCGATCGTCAGGCGCGCGTTCTTGTAGTATGCAGACCTCGTTAGGAGGCTGCGCGCCATCTCGTCACGCCGCGACGGCGCCCCCCACACTCAAACCTTCATACTCGAGCGCTCATATGTCCACGTCACCCCTCTCCTTCGAGCTCATCGGCACCGACGGCACCGCTCGACGCGGCCGCGTCACCACCCCCCACGGCTCCTTCGAGACCCCCGCCTTCATGCCCGTGGGCACCCGCGCCACCGTCAAGGGCCTCATGCCCCGCGACCTCGAGGAGACCGGCAGCCAGATCTGTCTGGCCAACACCTACCACCTCCACGTCGCCCCTGGTGACAAGGTCATCAAGAAGCTCGGCAAGCTCCACACCGTCATGGGTTGGAACAAACCCATCCTCACCGACTCCGGCGGCTTCCAGGTCTTCAGCCTCCCCAAGCAGCAGCTCGACGAGGAGGGCGTCACCTTCAGCTTCGAGAAGGACGGCAAGCGCGTCAAGCTCACCCCCGAGCGCGCCATGATCATCCAGAACAACCTGGGCGCCGACATCATCATGGCCTTCGACGTCTGCGTCCCCTTCCCCTGCGACTACGCCCCCGCGCGCGAGGCCGTCTACCGCACCGAGCGCTGGCTCAAGCGCTGCAAGGCCGCCCACGACGAGGCCCAGGGCGACCAGCCCACGCAGGCCCTCTTCGGCATCGTGCAGGGCTCGACCTACCCCGACCTGCGCGCGCTCTCCGCCCAGCTCACCCGCGACATCGACCTCCCCGGCTACGCCATCGGCGGCGTCTCCGTGGGCGAGGGCCACGGCCTCATGATGGACGTCATCGAGTCCACCGAGCCCTACCTCCCCAAGGACAAGCCCCGCTACCTCATGGGCGTGGGCTACCCCGAGGACCTCATCGAGGCCGTCGCGCGCGGCATCGACATGTTCGACTGCGTCCTCCCCAGCCGCTACGGCCGCTCCGGCGTCCTCTTCACTCGCCGCGGCCGCATCCGCATCACCAAGGGCAAGTACCGCGCGGACCGCTTCCCCGTGGACCCTCAGTGCTCATGCTACGGCTGCCAGAACTTCAGCCGCGGCTACATCAACCACCTGATCAACTCCAGCGAGATCCTCGGCTCCACCCTGGGCACCCTCCACAACATCACGTTCTATCAGGACCTCATGCGCGCCGCCCGCTCGGCCATCGAGCAGGGCACCTTCGAGTCCTTCCGCCGCGCCTTCCTCGACGAGTACCTCTCCGAGGACCGTAAGGACGAGCTCAACCTCCACTTCACCGACACCCGCCAGGACCACGACGAGCTCAGCTGGGACACCGAGCACTCCGTCATCCCCTCGGCCAAGCCCGTCAAGCACGTCGACATGCCCGAGCCCAAGCCTCAGGCACCGCAGACCACCGAGAAGCCCAAGAAAGACGCGCCGCGCGCGAAGAGCGGCGGCGCGCACGCCAACAAGGGCAACGCCCCGCGCGCTCGCCAGGGCGGAAAGTCTCAGAGCGGAAAGCCCCAGGGCGGAAGGCCCCAGGGCAGCAAGGGAGGCCGAGGGAAGCCCCGCGGGAAGGGCCCCTCCAAGAAGAAGTGACGCTCAGCGCGCCAGCGCCGGCTCCGACGTCATCCCCTCGACCACCAGCCCCACGAACTCCGCCGCGCGCTCCTGCGTGAGCGCCTCCGGGCGCGCGCAGCTGCTGGAGCTCGCGCGCCCGAACGCTGCGCGAGACGACGCCTCGTCTCCCACGCCGAACGCCTTCGCCAGCTCGTCGACCGTCTCGCCCGAGCCCACGAGACAGGCAGAAATCTC
>CAJXPN010000914.1 GCA_913058025.1 uncultured Myxococcales bacterium
CGAGATTTCTGCCTGTCTCGTGGGCTCGGAGATGTGTATAAGAGACAGCCATGGAGAAGTAGAGATGAAGAGGCTCCTGATCGGCGTCGCGCTGTGCGCGCTCCTCGCCCCGGCCACGGCCAACGCTCAGGCCACTGGCGAGGACGCTGCGCGTGGGACGGATCGCTCCGAGATCACACGCGGCGCCACGCAGATCGAACGCGACTCCGCCGAGGGTCTGACCTTCGACGCCACCGTCGACGCCTACGCCGTCGCTGTGAAGAAGAAGGACATGCGCGCTGCTGCGACGCTGCACTCCGAGATCGTCGGGCTGATGCAGCGCGAGATCGCGCAGTCGAAACGAAAGATCGTCAAGGCTCGCGATGAGGTCAAGAGGACCAAGGCCTTGGTCCGCGCCGCGAAGCGCGACGCTCCGAGCGATACAGGTGTGTCTCGCAAGGGCATGGTGTTCGCCGACGAGCGCGACGACGAGCGTGACCTGCGCGACGACAGGCGCGACCTCGCCGAGCAGGAGACGCGCCTGAAGAACCAACGACGCCTCCTCACCTCCACGAAGCGCGTCACGCACACCGGTAAGAAGGCGGGCTGGGCTGGCGCGAAGAAGGCGCTGGAGGCGATGCGCGGCTTCGAGGAGACCCTGAAGCGTGACCTCGAGGAGGGGCGCGAGGAACTTCGTGAGGACCGGCGCCAGCGTTGACCCCGATCGCTCCGCGTGACTAAAGTCTCGACCCCCCGGCCTCGTGAACGAGGTCGGGGGTCTTCGCGTCTCTCCCCCTCTCACTCCATGAAGGTGACTCGCCCATGTTGAGCTGGACACAGGTCGAGGGGCACGCGCGCGTCAAGGACGTCCTCGAGCGCTCCGTCGCCTCCGAGCGCCTCCACCACGCGCTCCTCTTCACCGGCCCCTCCGGCGTCGGCAAGCGCGCGCTCGCGCTCGCGCTCGCGGCGTCCGTCAACTGCACCCGACGAGAGGTCGGCGTGTGGGCGTCGGCGTGCGGCGAGTGCCCGAGCTGCCGCAAGATCGACCAGTCGATCCACCCCGACCTGATGCTGCTGGAGCCCCAGGGCAAGAAGAACAAGACCCTCAAGATCGAGCAGATCCGCGGCATCCACAAGGCCACGCACGCGCGCCCTTACGAGGCCCGCGAGCGCGTCGTCATCATCGACGACGCCCACCTCATGACCGAGGAGGCCTCGAACGCGCTGCTCAAGACCCTCGAGGAGCCCAGCGCGTCCACGCGCCTGATCCTCGTGACCGACGCGCCTCATATGCTCCTCGACACGATCCTGTCTCGCTGCCAGCGCATCCGCTTCGGCGCGCTCACCCGCGAGCAGGTCACGCGCCTGCTCGGCGTGATCGCCGTCAACGACCCCGACCTCAAGGGCTCCGGGGCCGCGCTCCTCGACGTCGCCGCGGGCTACGGTGAGGGGAGCGTCGGGCGCGCCCGCGAGGTCCTGAGCACGGGGTTGCTCTCGGGGCGCCAGGAGCTCGTCGACGAGCTCGTGGGCCTGGAGCGTGGCCACCCGCGCGCGCTCCTCGAGCTCGCCGAGCAGCTCAAGAAGAGCGACGACCTCAACGCCCAGCTCGACATCCTCAAGGTCTTCCTGCGCGACGTCATGCTCTTTCAGGTCGTGGGCGAGGGCGCCGGGATCGTCAACAGTGACCTGCTCGCGCTCGTGCGCCGCTGGTCCGACAAGATGCACGCCGATCGCGCGATCTCCTCCATCGAGGCGATCAACGAGGCGCAAGAATTGCTGGGACGGAACGTCAACGGACAGCTCGTCATGGAGAAGATGCTGCGCGCGCTTCGCGCCAGCCCTCACGAACAGGCCACACGATGAGCAACGTAGACAGAGAGCGCGAGTCGAGCAGGAGAGGACGCAGGGGAGGCGGCAACGCCCCCCGAGAGCCTCGCCAACCCCGGCTCTACAACATCGTCGAGGTCCGCTTCGACACCAACTTCATGCGCCACGACTTCAACGCGCAGGAGCTCTCCGTGCGCAAGGGCGACCGCGTCGTCGTGGACACCGAGCGCGGGCCGATCCTCGCGACCGCCGTGTCCCACCCGCAGCGCAAGATGGTCAGCCCCGACGGGCTCGCGCGCGTCGTGCGCGTCGCGCTCGAGCAGGACGTCTCGCAGGCCGAGCGCAACACCGAGCGCGAGCGCGAGTCCTACCGCTTCGCCCTCGAGCGCATCCGCGCCCGCAAGCTCCCCATGAAGCTCGTCCGCGCGCAGTACATGCTCGACGGCTCCAAGATCATCTTCTACTTCAGCGCCGAAGGTCGCATCGACTTCCGCGACCTGGTCAAGGACCTGGCGCACAAGTTCCGCACCCGCATCGAGATGCACCAGATCGGCGCCCGCGATGGTGCGCGCATGCTCGGCGGCATCGGCCCCTGCGGCCGCGAGCTCTGCTGCTCGACCTTCCTCGAAGAGTTCGCCCCCGTCTCCATCCGCATGGCCAAGGACCAGGGGCTCACGCTCAACCCCAAGAAGGTCTCGGGGATGTGTGGGCGCCTCATGTGCTGCCTCGTCTACGAGCAGCAGGTCTACAAGAGGATGCGCCGCGCGCTGCCTCGCCCCGGCAAGCTCGTCCTCACCGAGGCCGGCGTTTCCAAGGTCCTCTCCATCGACGTCATCAACCAGCGCGTCACCGTCGAGCTGCCCGACACGAACCGCCGTACGCTCCACGTCTCCGATATCGCCCCCCACGACCCCGACGCCGAGCCCACACCACGCGTGGTCCCCGAGGTCAAGTACCTCTGGGACGACGTCCTCCCCGAGGAGCCGCCCGAGGCGGCCAAGCCGGCCAAGACGGACGAGCCAGGAGAGGACTCCAGCCGCTGTCTCTTATACACATCTGACGCTGCCGACGATCTACTC
>CAJXPN010000915.1 GCA_913058025.1 uncultured Myxococcales bacterium
AGATGTGTATAAGAGACAGCCTCCGTGGTCATGGAGAAGGTCGTCGAGAAGTACGGCGACAAGATCGGCTTCTACTACATGCAGTTCCCGCTCCGTGAGCAGACCGCCGTCCTCTCGCTCGCTGCGCTCGCCGCGCACGAGCAGGGCAAGTTCTGGCCGATGCACGACCTCCTGTTCAAGAACCAGTCGTCCATCACGATGGAGAAGGTCTCCGGCTTCGCCAAGGAGCTCGGGATGAACGGCGAGAAGTTCCAGAAGGACCTGTTCTCCGACTCGCTCAAGGCCGAGGTCCAGCGCCAGCGCGCCGTCGGTGAGAAGGCCGAGATCAGCGGCACGCCCGCGCTCTTCGTCAACGGCAAGCAGTTCCTCGGTGAGAAGACGATCGAGACCCTCTCCGAGGCGATCGACGCGCAGCTCGCGGCCGAGCCCGAAGACAAGACCGACGATAAGAAGTGAGCTCATCGCTCTCCTCGCTCCTCGTCGCGCGCTCCCGCGCCGCGACGATCCTCGCGCTCGCCGCGCCCATCGTCGTGGCGATGCTCACGCAGACGTCGATCAACGTCGTCGACACCTACTTCATCGGGACGCTCGACCCGGGCGTGGCCACGCCCGGCCAGGCCGCGCTCGGCTTCGCGCTCCCGCTGCTCTGGATCTTCGGCGGCGCGGTCTCCGCGCTCGGCGTCGGCGCCCAGGTCATGACCGCGCGTCGTGAAGGCTCAGTGGATCGTGAGGGCGCCGGCCGCATCATCGCGAACACGCTCGCCGTGGGGTTCGTCGCTGGGCTGGTGACCACCGCCTTCGCCTGGGCCGTCACGCCCAGAGCGTTCGCGTTCCTCACGCCCAACGCCTCCATCCAGGAGCTCGGCGTCCCCTACGCCCGGCTCAGGCTCCTCGGCGTCGTCGGGATGGTGCTCTCGATCTCGTACAAGGGGTTCTTCGACGGCCTCGGGCGCACCCGCGTCCACATGTACGCCGCGATCACGATGAACCTGGCGAACGTCGGGCTCAACGTCCTGTTCATCTTCGGGTACGGACCGATCCCGGCGTACGGGGTCACCGGAGCGGGCATCGCGAGCGTCGTCTCGACGTTCATCGGGCTCGCCTTCATGGCCGCCTGGAGCCTGGGCTCCTCGCACCGGCCGTACCGAATCTACCGATGGAGCAACCTCTCCGGGCGCACGTCCTGGGAGGTCGTGAAGCTGAGCGTCCCCAGCGGGGTCGCCCAGATCTTCATCATGAGCGGCGTGCTGATGTTCCTCAAGATCGTCAGCATGCTCGACGCCCAGGCCGCCACGCAGGTCGCGGACGCGCTGGCGGGCGACGGCGGGCGAGTGGTGCGAGGCGTCGACGAGGCGCTCAGGGAGTCCGGCGGCCTGGGCTTCGGGCTCGTCGCCCTCGACTGGTCCGCCTCACTCGCCAGCGCGCGCCCGCCGATCTTCTCCGCCGCGGCCAAGCTCATCATCGACCTGCTCAGCGTCGGGTTCGTCACCTGCATCGCCTTCGGGACCGCCACGGCCACGCTCGTGTCCCAGTCGCTAGGGCGCGCCGAGTACGGCGAGGCCGCGGCCTACGGCTGGGACTCCGTCAAGATCGGGATGTACCTGTACGGCGGCATCGGGCTCGCGGTGATCCTGTGGCCCGAGGTCCCGCTCGGGTGGCTCTCGAGCGATCCCCTCGTCGTCCAGACCGCGATCCCCGGCCTCCAGATCATGGCCGGGCTCGAGATGTTCGTGGCGATGGCGCTCATCCTGACGCAGGCGCTCTTCGGCGCGGGCGACACGAAGTTCGTCATGATCGTGGAGATGGTGCTCCATGGCCTGTCGCTCGCGCCGCTGGCGTACCTGTTCTCGCTCGTGTTGGGCTTCGGATTCCTCGGCGTGTGGTTCTCCGGTACGCTCTACCTGTTCCTGCTCGCGGCCGTGATGGCCGTGAAGTTCAAGTCGGGGACGTGGACCGAGATCAAGGTTTGAGGAACATGCGCCGCGTCCTTTCCGCCATCGCGCTCACGCTCGCCGCGTCGTGCACCCCGGTCGACCCTGAGGGTCCGCTCGACGAGGATGGCGACCCGATCCCTCAGCCGGGCCCTTACGACACCTGGCTCGAGGTCGAGTCCATCACCCCGGCCGCGGGCGAGCTCGGGCGCGAGCCGTGGATCGCGCTGCGCTTCGGCGCCTACCTCGACGACGACTCGTTCCGCTCCTTCGGCACGATGCAGCTCGAGGCGGGAGGCATCACCCAGCGCGGCGAGATCCGCTACGTCATGACCGACAAGACGCTGTACTGGAGGCCCTACGCGGCGCTACGCAGCGGGTTCGTCTACGAGCTCGACCTCACGCTCGAGGGCGTCGAGTCGGTCACGGGCGCGCCCTTCCTGGAGCCCGCCGAGTTGCCCACGTACCGGGTGGACGCCGGCGTCGCCGACGCGCCCTTCGGCCGCGACGACTCACCCGTGACGTTCGACGAGGTCTCCGAGATCTTCGACGCGCGCTGCGCCTCGTGCCACGGCTCGGACGACTGGCCCGACCTGGTCGAACTCCAGCGCGAGCAGCTGCTCACGTACGTCCAGCCGAACCTCGACCGCGTGATGGTCCGGGCGGGTGACCCCTCCGACTCCTACCTCATGCACAAGCTCATCGAGGACTACCCCGACCGCCAAAACGGGCCGTGTCCGCCGACCTGGTCCGACGACCCTGAGCCGCTGACGCGCGACGAGCTGTGGTTGATCGAGCGGTGGATCACGTCGCCTGACTGAGCGTGGTGCGGGGCGTTTGGGGAGCGTCTGAGATGGCGTCTCGGGTTGTGCGTGTCTTTGGCGGGAGGTGGAGGGCACGCGGCAGCCCTCCCCGCCGCCGCCCTTCGGGCTTGGCGTTCCCCGCTGGGGAA
>CAJXPN010000916.1 GCA_913058025.1 uncultured Myxococcales bacterium
GAGATTTCTGCCTGTCTCGTGGGCTCGGAGATGTGTATAAGAGACAGGCTCGACGTCGATGTCGCCGAGTTCGCGCGCGGCGTGCGTGAGCATCTGTCGTTTGATCCGGCGGCGCGCGTGCGTGCGGACGTCGCGGACGCGGAAGGGGAGCACGACGAGGAAGTACGCCAGCGGCATGACCACGACAGGGGCGAGCTCGGCCAACGCCCCGATGAGACTCAACGAGAACGCGGAGAGTACGGCCCAGGCCACGATCAAGGCGAGGGCGAGCCTGCGCTCACGAAGGACGAGACCGAGCGCGTCCCGAAGGCTCGGGACGCGCTCGGTCTCGTCGTCGTGTGACGCGACGGTCACGTCATCTGAGGCTGGCTCAGGTGCAGTCATCGGGCATGGCCCACTTCGTCTGCTTCGACTCGGCGTTGTAGTAGTAGGTCTTGCCGGAGGAGGCGTCCTTGGCGGACTTCCAGTCGGAGCAAGGCCCGGAGCCGGCGACCTTCGCGTCGTCGTTCTTCTCCTCTCGGAGCGCCAGGCCGGGGCAGCCCTCGGGGAGCTCCCAGCTCGTCTCCTTGGTGTCGGCCTTGTAGTAGTAGACCTTGCCGGAGTTGGGGTCCTTGGTCGCCTTCCAGCCGCCGCAGATCTGGTCCTCGCGCTCGGCGATCGCGCGCTGGGCCTCTTCACGCGCGAGCTTGGCGATGTTCTTCGAGCTGGAGTCGAAGGGCCTGCACTCCTCGGGGAGCTCCCACGCGCTCTTCTTGGTGACCTTGTTGTAGTAGTAGGTCCGCTCGGTCTTCAGGTCGGTCGTGGACTTCCAGTCGGCGCAGCCTGCGGCGACCTCGCTGCCGCACCCCTCGGGGAGCGTCCACGCGCTCTTGTTGGTCGCGCGGTTGAAGTAGTAGGCCCTCCCGGTCTTGGGGTCAGTGGTCTTCTTCCAGTCGAGGCACTCCCCGGCGGGGCGAGCGTCGGACGGGCTGAAGACGACCTGCCGCTCCACGAGCGGCTGCTGCCCGTCATGGGGCGCGTCGGGGGCAGTGTGGGCCGCGCTGAGCGACAAAATGAGCGATGTCATAGCAAGGTAGAGCACCATCGACGTTCCTCCTGGTGGCGTGTCGAGAGGTTTGCCCGATCAAAGCCCGCGCGAGGGAGCGTGTCAAGAAGACCTCACCTGATGTCCTTACGCGCGACGCGTCGGGCCGCGCGGTCGGAACACCGCGACGGGCCGAGGCTGTTCCCGCCGCGCCCTCGGCGGCTCAGGAGACCTCGAACGTCATGCCGGCGTCGCGGAGGCGAGCGATGAGCGTGTGGCCCATGGCGGAGGCGGGCGTGAGGATGCCCGCGGGGCTCTGGAGGTCCTCGCCGTCGAGCGCGAGGCAGACGGCGGCCTCGGAGAGCATCGTCGCGGTGGCGCCGTAGCCCGGGTCGCGCTCGCCGCGGACCTTGCCCTCGACGACCTCCCCGTCGACGTCGCCGAAGATCCTCGCCTCGAAGAAGCCCGCCTCCACGGCCTCGGGGGTGGGGCCCTCGCCAGGCTTGGGGAGGATGTACTTCTGGACGAGCGGGCGGATCGCGTCGGCGCCGAGCGAGGCGAGGAGCGCGCCCAGGCCCACGGTGATACCGGCGGCCATCATCGCGCCGCGGGCCCCCGTGCCCGTGCGCATGACCTCGGAGTAGACGAAGTCGCGGCCGTACTCGTGACCGAGCAGCGCGTTCGAGCGGTGGACCACGCGCGTGTTCACCGGCGCCATGACGAAGGGCCCGAGCCAGCCGCGCGCCTCCTCGCTGTAGTGGGGGCTCATCCTGTTGGGCTGGCGGGGGCCGGTGCGGTCGCCTTCGGGAGCGAGCGCGAACGGGTTCGCCAGGACCTTACGGAGCTCGGGGCGCTCCTTGATGCTCTCGATCGTGTTGACCATGGAGTCGACGGTGCCGCCGCTGAACCCGCCGCTGACGCGCCACATGTAGTAGCGGACCTCGTTGCAGGTCTTGCCGTGGCGCTCCTTGGCGGCCTCCTGAACCATGAAGGTGCCCAGGTCGCTGGGGATGGAGTCGAACCCGCAGAAGTTGACGATGCGCGCGCCGCTGGCCTCGGCGGCCTCCTGGTGGGCGTCGATCATGTCGCGCGCCCAGTGGACCTCGCCGGTCAGGTCGCAGTAGTCGGTGCCGACGGCGACGCACGCGGCGACGAGGTCCGAGCCGTACTTCGCGTAGGGCCCCACGGTCGTGCACACGACCGAGGTCGACGCGGCGAGCGCGTCCAGGCTCACGCGGTCCTTCGAGTCGGCGATGACGAGGTCGATCGCGGCGTAGGAGGGGTCGATCTCGGCGAGCTCGGCGCGCACGCGCTCGAGCTTCTTCAGGTTGCGCCCGGCGAGCGCCCAGCGCAGGTCCGACCCGAGGTAGCGCCTGGCGAGCTCGAGCGCGACGTAGCGGCCCGTGAAGCCGGTCGCCCCGAGGAGGACGATGTCGTAGGTGCGCGAGCGGTCGCGCGGGCGGATGGTCTGGGCGGGTGAGGACTCGCTCAAGGTGTGCTCCGTTCTATTCGAGGTGTTCGGGTATGGTATGAACGTGAGGGCCGACACGCGCCCCCAAGTCTGGGGACGAAGACGACAAAAGCCAGCGCGGTGACGGGATCTTTTCGATTGCAACACCCTCGCGCGCCGACACGCTCGGAGTACGACGATGAAGAGAAGGTACGTGGCGGGCGCCGCCGCGGTCGCCATTGGCGTGATCGGCGCCGTGGTCATGGTGGACATCGAGGAGAAGGAGCGCATCCAGGCCGCGCGCAACCG
Organism: uncultured Myxococcales bacterium; assembly: GCA_913058025.1. Taxonomy (GTDB): domain Bacteria; phylum Myxococcota_A; class Bradymonadia; order Bradymonadales; family Bradymonadaceae; genus CAJXPN01. The sequence goes on from CAJXPN010000916.1 coordinate 2,784, forward strand.
CTCCGAGTCGAACGGTGAGAGGCCGATCGCCTTCCCACACGACCGCAAGAGCTGTCTCTTATACACATCTGACGCTGCCGACGATCTACTCTGTGTAGA
>CAJXPN010000917.1 GCA_913058025.1 uncultured Myxococcales bacterium
CCCACGAGACGCCGCCGTCTGCGTCGATCCTGGTGATGTAACCGTCGTCGTTTCCTTTGGAATTCAGCGTCCACTCGCCGAACGTGATCTCCCCCTCGAACGAGCCCGCCAGGACGACACCGCCATCCTCGGTGATCGCCGCGGCGCGCGCGGTGTCGGTGCGCGCGCCGCCGAACGCGCGCGCGCTCAGCATCTCGCCGTCGTCTGCGCTCCACCACGACATGTGCGCGTCGGTGCCCCCGATCGTGGGGACGCTCCAGCCCTTGCCCTTGAAGGTCGAGTAGGTCTGGCCGACGACGAGGACGCGGTCTCCGAAGACCTCGAGGTCTTCGGCGTGGAGCCCTCCGCCCGGCGTCTTCGGCGAGGAGGTCCAGAGCGGCTCGCCCCCGGAGGTGAGGGCGTGGAGCGCGAGCGTGGCGTCGCCGCCCGACCAGGACTTCACGCCCGGGCGCGAGGTCAGCGCGCGCAGCGGCCCGGGCGCGCTCGTGTACAGCGCGGCGTAGATCCTCCCGTCGGGCCCCGCCGTGACGACGGGGTGCTCCCCGTAGCTGCCGCGCGCCCACATCACCTCTCCAGCGCGCGAGAGGCGCGCGACGAACACCGAAGACCCCGGCGCGACGGCGCGGGGGGACAGCGTGAGCTTCGAGCTCGTCGTGCCCGCGATGACGAGCCCGCCCTCGGGGTGAGACGCCATCGACGTGATCACCACGTGGTTCGACCCGAACTCCGAGGTCGCGGGCGTGAAGGTGACCAGCTCGAAGACCGCGCCGTCTCGGGTGAGCGCGCGCGCTCCAGGTGAGGTCTTCGTCGCGAAGAGGCCACACGCCATCAGCAGCGACGCCGACGCGCACGCGATCAGGGGCCGGGTCCGCGTCATTGCGTCTCCTGCTGGGGTCGCGTCGCGAGCTGGAGCACGAGCCCCCACCGCGGGCTCTCGTCGTCGCTCCAGGGCGAGGACGTGATCGCGGCGCCGTGGGTGGTGACCTGGCCGCCGACGTCACCCACCGCGACGAGTGTACCGCCTCGCTCGGTGAGCGCGAGCGCGGAGGCGTGGCCGCGGCGGACGACGCCCGCGGCGGGGCCGTGAGGCGCCGCGTCGAGGTGCGCGAGCACGCGGAACGCCCCCTCCTGGCTCACCCCGAGCACCACGAGGTCGGTCCCCCCGTGGTTCTGTAGCGTCCGACCGGCCGCGCGCACCTCGGGGACGCCGTCCGTCGTGTTCGGGACCTCGTCCCAGGTCAGCGCGAGCGCGACCTCGCCGGTGGCCAGCGCGCGCAGCGCGGCCACGTCCAGTGAGGCCTTCGACGTCGGCGCGATGGCCTCCCAGCGCGTCGCGCCGGCGCCATCCACTTCCGCGACGAAGACCGTCGACTCACCGCGGGGTGAGAGCGTCCGCGCGCCGAGCCCGAGGTCGAGATCCTCCCCGTGGTAGACCTCTCCCGCGAAGACGAACCCGTCGCCGCGTCGCACGACGTGGCTCAGCTTCGCCCCGCCGGCCGAGCTCGTCACGCCGCGTGTCCAGCGGACCTCGCCGCCGGGCCCGATCCGCGCGAGCATCCCGCAGCGGTCGCCCGGCCGCGCGCCGCAGCCCGCCTCGACCGAGCCCATCGTTGCGTCCCCGAGGGTCACCTCCTCGTGAAACGTCCCCGCGAGGACGACGTCCCCGTCGGGGGCGAAGGCGAGCCCCGACGCGATCGTGTTCTTCGGCCCGCGGATCATGTCCGTGCGCCGGTGCGCGCCCGTGCCCGCGTCGTACCAGGAGAGCGCGGTGTCGATGTGCGCGCTGTGGGTGACCGGGGTGTCGCCGATCAGCGACACGTTCGAGACCTGCGCGAGCACCACCAGCGCGTCGCCCTGGCGCGCCAGCTCCAGGCCCCACGTCATCGCCGGGTTGCCGCCGAGCACGCGCTGGGTGCTCCAGCGGACCTGCCCGTCGGACGCGTCGAGCGCGCGCAGGAACGCGGCCGAGCCGGAGCGCTCGGGCGCGTCCCCTACAGGCCGTAACATGCCGTCTTCCATGAGGAACGCGGCGTGGACGGTGTCGCCGGTCGCGGCGATGGCCGGCCTCGCCTGGCGCTCGCGGTGTACCCATACGGGCACGCCCTCGGGCGTGAGCCGCGCGACGAGACCCCACCACGACGACGTCCCCGTCGCCTCGGGCACGAGCGGCGTCGCGCCGTCGGTCATGCCCGCGACGATGAGGTCTCCTCCGGGCAACGCCTCGACGTCCGTGAGCGTGAGGCTCGCGTCCTCGCTGCTCCCTTCGGACAGCGGCAAGACGATCGGCGCGATGGGCGTTGTGACGGGCGGCGCGGCGGCCACGAGCTCCTCGCCCGTCGCGCCGTCGGGCGACCTCGTGGTGTTCGCGCACGACGTGAGCGCGAGGAGCCCGCAACCAAACATAACCCAGCGCGTTCTCATGGCGACCCCTCCGTCGACGCCCCGCCAACCAGCACCCGCAGGACCCCGCCCCAGTGCCTCCAGCGCTTGGGGCGGCATGGATCGACGAAGCTCCTCACGAGGGCGAGCCCGCGACGCCGTCGCGTCGATCTGCACGGCTCGGTGAGCCCGTAAGGTCGCGAGACGAGCTCGGAGCCCAGGCTCACCTCCCCCATGACGCGGCCCACGACGATGACGTCGTCGCCTCGACGCGTCATCGCGAACGGCGTCGCCGAGTCGGCCGACCCCCCGTCTTCAGTGTGCCACCGCTCGATCGGCACGATGCGTCCCGTCGGCGACGCGCGGACGATCACCGCGCCCTCACCAGAGTCTGCCGGGTACACCATGCCGTCGAGCACGAGCCGCCCCGACTCGGACTCGTCGTCCGGGTCGAGCCCGATCGCGACCACGACGTCGCCTCCCTCGAGCGGGAGGAGCGCGCG
>CAJXPN010000918.1 GCA_913058025.1 uncultured Myxococcales bacterium
ACGAGATTTCTGCCTGTCTCGTGGGCTCGGAGATGTGTATAAGAGACAGTGATGGGACACGTCGACCACGGCAAGACGTCGCTCCTCGACTCGATCCGTGCGACGACGGTGACCTCGGGTGAGGCCGGCGGCATCACCCAGCACATCGGTGCGTACACGGTCAAGACGCCCAACGGCGAGACCGTGACGTTCCTGGACACCCCGGGCCATGAGGCCTTCACGGCGCTCCGTGCGCGTGGTGCCCAGGCGACCGACATCGTGGTGCTCGTCATCGCGGCCGACGACGGCGTCATGCCGCAGACGGTCGAGGCGATCAACCACTCGCGCGACGCAGGTGTCCCGATCATCGTGGCGATCAACAAGATCGACAAGCCCGCGGCGAACCCGGATCGCATCAAGACCGCGCTCTCGGAGTACGAGCTCCTCCCGACCGATTGGGGTGGATCGACCGAGTACGTGCTCGTGAGTGCGCTCCAAGGGCAGGGCATCGACGAACTCGTCGAGGTCATCTTGCTCACCGCAGAGGTCGAGGAGCTCAAGGCAAGGCCGGACCGCGACGCACAGGGTCTCGTCATCGAGTCTCAGCTCGACGTCGGCCGCGGCCCGCTCGCGACCGTCCTCGTCCAGCGCGGCACGCTCGTCGCCGGCGACATCGTCGTCATCGGTGAGCACTCAGGCCGTGTCCGTACGATGGCCGACCATCGCGGAACGTCCATGGACTCTGCGGGACCCAGTGTCCCCGTCGAGATCACGGGCCTCAGCGGCGTCCCCGACGCGGGTGAGCCGTTCTTCGTCGTCGAAGACGACAAGGACGCTCGCCGCATCACGGCTCACGTGGCCGAGGCGCACCGTAAGGAGCGCATGGCCGCGCTGTCGAAGTCGGGCATGGACAAGTTGCTCGACCTGCTCCGTCCGGACGCGAACCTCGAGCACAAGAAGCTCAAGCTCATCGTCAAGGCGGATGTCCAGGGCTCCATCGAGGCGCTCGAGCAGGCCTTCCAGAAGGTCGGCAACGACGAGGTCAGCGTCGAGGTCATCCACTCCGCAGTGGGTGGCGTGACCGAGAACGACGTCAACCTGGCGGCGTCCTCGTCGGACTCGGCCGTGGCGATCATCGGATTCAACGTCCGACCCGATCCGCGCGCGTCCGAAGTGGCTGAGAAGTACGGGATTCAGATCTTCTCGTACAACATCATCTACGACGCCATCGACACGATCCGTGACCTGCTCACGGGCATGCTCAAGCCGCTCCAGTTGGAGGACGTCCTCGGACGCGCGGAGGTCCGCGAGACCTTCCACGCGCCCAAGGTCGGCACCATCGCGGGTTGCTACGTGACCGACGGTCTGATCAAGCGAAACGCGAAGGCGAGGCTGCTGCGCAACGGCGTGGTCATCTACACCTCGACGCTCGGCTCGCTTCGTCGCTTCAAGGACGACGTCCGAGAGGTCAAGTCCGGCTTCGAGTGCGGTACATCGTTGGTCAACTACAACGACATCAAGGTGGGCGACATCATCGAAGCCTTCCAGATCAAGGAGGTCGCGGCGACGCTCTGAGCGTGACCGCGAGCCCGGATGGGTGAGAAGAGAGGCGCGGTGAACCTCCCGATGGGAGTGTCACCGCGCCTCTCGCGCGTTCAGAGCCCTTGCGCGATGCGTGAAGCTCCCTAGAATGCGTGCTCTTGAACACAGCATGACGCGATGACCTCCAATGGGTGAGGCTCGCGGACAGAGGAATGAGAATGGGCAAGCAGCGTACGTTTCACCGCTCCGACCGGGTCGGGAAGCACATCCTGGAGTCACTCTCCGGGCTGATCATGACCGAGCTCCGTGATCCACGCGCCGCCTCGGCCCAGATCACCGAGGTCAAGGTCACCGGCGACATCAGCATCGCGACGGTCTACTACGTCTCGCTCGAATCCGAGGAGTTCGACCCCGAACTCCAGGCCGTGCTCGCGAAGGCTTCACGCTTCCTCCGAGGAAAGCTCAGCCAAGCCATCAACCTGCGCCACGTCCCGATCCTCAAGTTCAAGTACGACGAGTCTCTCAGCACCGGTCGCCGCATGGAGAGGCTGCTCTCCACGCTCGATATCCCTGAGGAGGAGTGAGATGGGCAGGCCCCCCGAGGACGCGCCGAGGGCGCTCGAGATCGTGAAGTCGACGCCCGAGTTCGACGCGGGCGTCGATGCACTCCTCGCGCTCATCGACACCCACGATCGGTTCGTGGTCATGTCCCACGAGAACCCGGACGGTGACGCGATCGGCTCGACGCTCGCCTTCGGGCTGTGGCTCGAGTCGATGGGGAAGCAGGTCCGCATGGTCAACGTCGACCCGGCCCCCTACAACTTCGGGTTCCTCCCGGGCGCCGATCGGCTCTCGCTGGGGATGGGAGACGAGGAGCGCCCCGAGGTCACCGTCGTGCTCGACTGCGCGGCGCGCGCGCGCGTCGGAGAGCGAATGGACGAGCGCGCGTTCGGCGAGCACGTCGTCGTCGTAGACCATCACAAGACGTGGGACCCCGACTTCGCGAAGGTCTACGTGCGCGACCCGTCCGCAGCGGCGACGGGGGAGGTCATCTACAGAGTGATGGCCCGGGCTGGGGCGCGCGTGTCGGCCGAGGTCGGCGAGTGCCTCTACTGCTGCCTGCTCACGGACACGGGGAGCTTCCGGTACTCGAGCGCGTCGAAGGCGACGTTCCAGATCGCCGGAGAGCTCGTCGAGGCGGGCGTGGACCCGTGGAACATGACGAGCCACATCTACGAGAGCCAGCCGCATGTCCGGTTGGCGCTCCTCGCGCGCGTGCTCCCCACGCTGAGGCTCGCGTCTCGCGGTCGGATCGCGTTCCTGTTGCTCGACGACGCGATGTTCGAAGAGACCGG
>CAJXPN010000919.1 GCA_913058025.1 uncultured Myxococcales bacterium
CGAGATTTCTGCCTGTCTCGTGGGCTCGGAGATGTGTATAAGAGACAGGCCCCACCCTCCCCTGAAGGACACCGAGACCACCATGCTCACACGACTCACTCTGATGCTCGCCCTCTCACTGTCCGCGTGCGCGACGACGCCGAAGCTGGCCGGCGGGCAGGACGCCCCCGTCGAGGCGAAGGAGGCCGGCCCCGAGGCGGGCCTCGACGCGCGCCTGACGAGCTACGCGTACCCGCACGAGGTGAGGTTCCACGCGCTCACGGTGCAGGGACAAGAGCTGGAGATGGCGTACATGGACGTGGCGCCCTCGGGCGAGGCCAACGGCGAGGTCGTGGTGCTGCTGCATGGGAAGAACTTCTCGGGCGCGTACTGGGCGAACACGATCACGCCGCTGCTCGAGCGCGGATACCGGGTGCTCGTGCCAGATCAGATCGGGTTCGGGAAGTCGAGCAAGCCCAGGCACATGCAGTACTCGCTGCACGCGCTGGCGACGTTCACCGCGGAGCTCATGGAGGAGCGGACCGTGGACCGGGCGCACGTGGTGGGGCACTCGATGGGTGGGATGCTCGCGGCGAGGTTCGCGCTGACGTACCCGGAGCGGGTGCGCACGCTGACGATGGTGAACCCGATCGGCCTGGAGGACTGGAAGGTCGTGGTGCCCTACAAGACGGTGGACTGGTGGTACGCGGGCGAGCTCGAGAAGACGCCCGAGAAGGTGCGGGCGTACATGACCGCGAGCTACTTCGACGGGACGTGGAAGCCCGAGTACGAGCCGCTGGTCGAGCTTCAAGCGGGTTGGATCGAGGGCCCCGACTACGACACGATCGCGTGGAGCTCGGCGCTCCACTACGAGATGATCTTCACGCAGCCAGTGGTCTACGAGTTCAAGAACATCGCGGCGCCGACGCTGCTGATCATAGGCGGGAGGGACACGACGGCGCTGGGCAAGCCGCTGGTGTCGCCGGAGGTGCGCGCGACTATGGGGAACTACCCGGAGCTGGCGCGCGCGGCCGAGGCCGCGATCCCGGACGCGACGCTCGAGCTGATCGAGGGGGTCGGGCACGTCCCGCAGTACGAGGCGTACGACAGGTACCTCGGCGCGCTCGTGGGGTTCATCGGGGCGGGGCGCTGAGTCGGCTCAGCCGAGTCGGATCAGCCGAGTCGGGTCAGAGGACGCCGCGGGCCTTCATCGCCCGGGCGAGCAGGTCGCGGGCGTCGTCGAGGTCCTGGGGCTGCTTGATGGGGAGGAAGCGCGAGCCGAGGCCGTCGCGCTCGATGGCGAGGAACTGCGTGGGGAGGAACGCGGAGAGCTCGCCGCACAGGCGCTCGAACTGGATGGCGGGGCGACCGTCGACGGTCTTCTCGACGACGAACCAGGTGAGGTCGAAGCCCCTGGCGAGCGCGTCGGCGTCGAAGATGAAGGTGTTGGTGTTGAAGACGGGGATGGAGGAGTGGTCGAAGTCGGCGGGGAAGCGGAAGTTCTCGACGATCTGGAGGTCACCGTCGACGCGCGCGGGCATGCCGCCCTTGTCGCCGGGGTAGAGGGGGGCGGCCTCGACGGTCATGGCGACGTCGCGGGCGCGTGAGGCCTCGATGTGGGCGCCGAGCATGGCGGGGTCGCAGGTGGCCAGGACGTTGTCGACGTTGGACATCCAGAGGTACTTGCCGCCGCGGGCGCGGAAGCGCTCGAGCGCGCCGCGCCCGATGGCGCTGGGGAGGTCGCCGTGCCCTGGCGCGTAGGGTGAGGGCTCGCCGTCGGCGTCACGCCAGATCTCGCCCCCGGGGGTGAGCCTGAGGCTGATGTCCTGGGTGAAGGAGTCGATGAGGGCGGGGTCGAGGCCGAAGTGCGCGTTGTCCTCGAGGTGGGCCTTCGTGGCGGCGTCGGTGGCGAACGAGTTCATGAGGATCATGGGGACCTTGCCGCCCCATCGGGCGGCGTCCTTGATCTTGACGGCGAGGAAGGAGAGGCCGTCGAAGACGTCGACGCAGCCCTTCACGACGCCTCCGAACCGCGTGGCCATCCCGCCGTTGAGGATGAGCATGCCGAGCTCGCCGGCCTCGATGGCCGCGCGACCGATCGCCTCGAGCTCCTCGATGCGCGCAGGATCGACGGTGAGGATGTCTCCCTCTTCGGGGAGCGAGACCACACCGGCGACGCGGTTGGTCTCCGAGGTCATCTCCCCGTCGAGGTAGGCGCGGCGGAGCGAGGCGAACGCGGCGGCGTCGAAGTGGTGCGTGGCGAGCTCTGCGCGCTGCGTGTCGGAGAGGTCGAGGTCGTTCGGGTTCATGAGGCGTGTCCGCGTGGGGGGAGGTTTTGGGTCTGTTGCGGTTTGAGGAACGGTCGCGCTCAGGCGCATGGATGCGAGGCGCGAGGGTGGCCTGCCGTGCGGGAGCGGACACCATTAGCGCTGCTTATATTAGCAGCACTGATGATGCGTTCACTACAACCCGTGCCGCTCGATCTTGTTGAGGAGGCCCTGGCGGGAGAGGCCGAGGTCCTCGGCGGCGCGGGTGCGGTTGTTCTGGTGGCGCGCGAGCGCGGCCGAGATCTCCTGACGCTCCAACAGGGTGATCTTCTCCTGAAGGGTGGTGGGGTGTCCAGTGGTCGAGGAGGACAGCGGCCGCTGCTCGAAGGAGAAGTCGGAGGGGGCGAGGAGGGGCGAGGAGCCGGAGAGGACGCTGGCGCGCTGCATCTCGTGGCGGAGCTCGCGCATGTTGCCGGGCCACGGGTGCCGGGAGAGCGCGGCCTCGGCCTCTGGGGTGAGGCGCCGGGGGTTGCCGTCGGGGCAGTACGAGGCGGCCATGTTGAGGAAGTGGGTGGCGAGGAGGGGGATGTCCTCGGGGCTGTCTCTTATACACATCTGACGC
>CAJXPN010000920.1 GCA_913058025.1 uncultured Myxococcales bacterium
GTGGAGGTGTGCGGAAATCGGCGCGCCTGGTTTAATTCCGGTGCTCTACCAACTGAGCTACATGCCGACAGAGTCGGCACGGTAGGACTCGAACCTACGACACCCAGACCTTCATAAAGTAAGGCGGTACCATGGCCGCACACCCCGTCGAACGAAGCGCCTGGACCGCTCGCTTCATTCCATGAATGCGTCCTCACGCGTGGTTCCAGAACGATCGAAGGGGGTGGTCATCCGGGTCGCGGAACGCTCGCGCGGGCGACATGAGAACGTCGTGCGCGAGCCGGGCGGCTTCACAGTGAACATGGTTCACACCTCTCGACCATCTCCGAACGCCTCGGCGATGATGACCGTGACCGAATGGGCGAATCCCGTCGTGGCTCATCGCTTGCAAACGCTCGGTGTTCGCCTGAACGTCGACCAACGAGAGGTAGCGATGCACCCCATCCATACGACACGATCCACACTCCAAATGACCCTGCTGCTCGGGGCGCTCGCGATGCTTGGTTGCGGCGATGGCGATCCCGACGCGTCGGTCGACGCTGGCGTCGACGCGGTCGATCCCGAGGACGACAGCGGGTCGAGCGACGGCGTGTGCGAGAACACCAGCCAGGGCATGAGCCCGGAGCACTTCTTCGCGGGCAGCGTGGCCGAGGAGATCGTCGAGGAGGACTGCACCCTGACCAACGGGGTCGAGACGACGTGCTACCGGGTCGTCGCCGCGGGCGAGCCCACCAACCACGAGCTCACGACGGTCTGCCCCAGGACGATTGAGGACGAGGCCACGGGGTTCTGGAACATCGACGGACAGTCCGTCGACGTCGACGGCCCATTCATCGTCAGCCTCGCTACGGTTTTCGACGATCCGAGCTGGCAGATGTACGACCCCGATACGGGCAAGGTCTTCGTCACGGAGACCGCCGAGGAGTGCCTGGCTGCGGGCGGTATGCCGCTCGACCCCGGATACGCCAACTACTGCGTGGAGTGCACCCTCGAGCACATCGGCGGCGCCATGACGATCGAGTACCTCATCCCAACTCGACCGGTCATGGCGGACGAGCCCACAGAGCTCGCGCAGCTCGCCCCGGGCGTGAGCTTGAATGGCGTCCAGTTCGAGTTCCCCGCGGACATCGACACCATCGAGAGCGGCCTACAGATAGCTCCCATCGACGTCTGCGGCGGGCACGTCAACTTCAACATCGGCTACCACTACCACGAAGAGCTCGGGTGCATCGGTGGCGTGGAGCAGTGTGATGGGCACGCCGCCCTCATCGGTTACGCCAGAGACGGCTTCGGCATCTACGAGATGACGGACGAGAACGGCGAGGAACCCGCCGACCTCGACCCTTGTCGAGGCCACACGGACGACGCGCGGGGCTACCACTACCACGCGCTCGGAGTCGGGGAGAACGCCATCATCGGCTGCCTCTCGGGCGTGCCTGTCGAGGGCGGCGGTGGAATGGGTCCGGGCGGAGGTCCTCCCGGCATGTGAGCCTCGGGGACGGCTCGCCATGACGTGAGAGCTACGGTCACGACGCCGCGCGAGGCCCCATGATCCAACGCCAGACGCGCTCCTCGGCGCGCGTGAGCGCGTCGATGTAGGCGTCGTCTCGGGGGATCTCGTAGGAGAGTAGCTCGGAGCGCGCCGCGATCTCGCGGCAGAACGCGTCGCGGTCACGCACGCGCTTGCGGCTGGCGAGGAGGTCCTTTCGATCGCCCGGCGAGACCATGCAGTGGATGTGGAAGGTCGGCCACCCGGTCACGGCCATGTAGTGTTGGATCTGGGCGATGTAATGGGCGGGCGGTCCGTCGTGCCACAGCCGCCTCGAGTACTCCGAGCACTGCTTGATCTCGATCCCGTAGGCGACCTCGCCCGACGCGTCGAGCGCGTAGCCGTCGACGTTGGCGAGCTGCCAGGGGCGCTCACGCGTGTAGAGCGTGCCCAACGGCTCACCTGGCACGAGCTCGAGCTCGTGCTGGTCGTTGGCCACCTCCAGGATGAACTCCTCCATGATCGAGCCGAACGCCATCGCCGCGTTCTGGCGCACCTTGATGCCCCGGCGCTTGTCCGCGCGCAGGTGGTGGAGGTTTCGGTAGGGGTTCACGCCCAGGATCACGGACGCGTCCGAGCCGCCGATGCCGCAGCGCCTCATGGCCTGCCACACGCGCTCGTCCTCGGCCCTGATCGCGCCGTACCTCGACTCTTCTCGTTCGTGCAGGACCATCTCACGCCTTCCTCAGACTGAGGCGGCGTCACTTCGAGAGGTCCGACGCCGCCTACACACGAACGTTACCACCTGAGCCGAAGCCAACAAATCGGCCGCAAGTGGTTCGTCGATCGTCACAGCAGCGAAATTGAGGATTCATCATCTATATCACTGCATTCGGACCCGCGCGTACTCACGCTCGGACCCGAGGACGACGTTGAGGTTGAGCGTCGAGCCCCACACCGTCTGGAGCTCGATGATGCCTCGACGGCGCGCGCCCACCCGGACGTCGGCGCGGTCGGAGCGCTCGGCCCACCCATCCAGCGAGACCCAGAGGTCGTCCGTGATGTCGTAGGAGAGCGCGGCCTCGGCGCGCCCCATGTAGATGATGTCGCCCTGCTGCATCGGCAGCGCGGCCGTGTCCGCCAGCGAGCTGACCATCACGCGCCGCGCGTTCACGCCGACGACGCCGCCCCGGGCCACCAGGCCCGGCGCGATGCCGTACGCGATCTCGACCTCGGCCTGGTGCCCTGCGTCCACCGCCGTGCCCGTCGGGTCGAGCCTGTGGAACGTCCCCACCTCGATGTTCCACGCCGCCTCCCCGACGTACGGCCTGTCTCTTATACACATCTCCGAGCCCACGAGACAGGCAGAAATCTCG
>CAJXPN010000921.1 GCA_913058025.1 uncultured Myxococcales bacterium
CGAGATTTCTGCCTGTCTCGTGGGCTCGGAGATGTGTATAAGAGACAGCGTCCGAGGCGTGCGAGCCGCCCTGAACGCTCAGGACTTGCGCGACTTCTTCTTGCGGCGCCGCTTCTTCTTTCGCTTCTTCTTCACCTCGTCCGCGGGGACGTCGACCTGGGTGTCGGTCTTGCGGAAGTCGCGCTTTCGCGAGGCCACGCCGCCGGTGAAGTGGGTCCGCGTGGAGTCGAGCGTCGCGCGCCTCCCGACGCGCGCCGCGAGCGTGGAGCCGTCGGCCTTGGTGCCGACCACGGTGCAATGCTCGAGCGTGACCTTGGCCTTCTTTCCCTCCACCACTATGGCCGGCCCCGTGCGCGAGACCACGAAGCTGTTGATCAGCGTCACCTGGCACTTCCCCGAGACCTGGACGGCCACGCCGTCGGCCACGATCGCCACGTTCGAGATCGTCAGCCGCTCGTGCGTGCCGCACGTGATGACGCCGTGGCGCTTGATCTTCTTGGTGCCCGAGATCCGCTGGACGGTCCGGGTCTCGACGAGGCCCTCGTGGACGGTGACCGTCTCGATGACCGCGTCGTCCTTCACGAACGTCGCGCCGCGCCACTCCGGGTGCGCCGCGTCGTCCTCGATCTGCGTCCCTTCACGTGGCCTCGAGCGCTCCACCGCCTCGTCGAAGGGGTCCCGGGGCGGCTGCGCCGCAGGCTCAGCCTGCGCCTCAGCCGCCCCGGGACCCTCGGCGCTCACCGCGCCTGGCCACGCCAGGCCACACCACACCAGCGCGCACGTCAGCGCGCCGCTCGTTCGTCGTCCCATGTCTCCGTCTCCCTTCGAGGGTTTGTTCTACACACGAGTGTGACGGCACGGGATCGCGTTGCCAATAGCGCTCTCTCTTTCGTGGTCCTGGCTCGCTCACGCTCGCGGCGGACGGCTCGCGCCATGGCTTCACGCGGGCGTGTTCGCGAGCTCGGTCGACGGGGTCTCCCTCCCCCGCGAACACGCCCGCGTCTGCCATGGGCTCGCGCGCTTCGAGATGGCGTCGCGTCTGGTAGACGCCACCAACCTGAAGGCGCATCGAACTCGGCGAGGCGTCAACCCGAAGGCGCGCGAGCCGATGTCCAGCCGGGAGGGGTCGGCGGTGAGGGAGACCCCGTCGACCGAACTCGCCGACCCCTCCCGGCGAGGACATCGCGCGAGCCGTCCGCCGCGAGCGTGAGCGAGCAAGGACCACTAACAAGCATGACAAGGGGTGCGCACCCACCATCAGTCCACCGCTGGCCGCCTCTCCAGGAGCCAGACACATCCCATGCTGGCCTCCCACGATCTCCATGCGTTACAGACATCCTCAGGAGCCGTGAAAGCGGTCCATGCGGCCCGTAGGCCACGCTACGGGCCTCGAGACCGCCGCGGGTATTGATACATTCACGTCGAAACCGGCCCGCAGAGGCAACCATGAGGCCCCAGGTTCGATCGGGGCGCCTCCGGCCGCGCAGCGAGTGGAGCCATCTTGAGCGCGCCAGGCGGGAATGGTCTATGGTGTCGCGGAACAGGAACGGAGGTGAAGGTGAAGACGCTGAGTGTGGTGGTGATCGTAGGGGCTCTGTGTGCGGCCGGGTGCGGGGCGACGGCGCCCGCCTCGCAGGAGCGCGAGCTGATCGAGGGGCCGGTGCGCATGGCGGTGGGCGTCCACAAGTACTGGGGCGAGGGGGTGGAGTTCGAGGTGCCCGAGGCGCTCGCCGTCGATCTGGACGCCGCGCCGCGCTGGGTCGCGCACGTCGCGGGCGGCGTCGACTACGAGCTCTGGCCGGGCGGCGTCCGCGTCGAGAACGCCAGGCCCCGCTGGGGGGTGCGCGTGGTCGGCTGGGATCCTGAGCGTGGCACCGCGCGCGTGACGGTCTTCGACGGGTCGCTCGTCTTCTTCCCGATCGTGGAGCGTGGCGCGCTCATATCGAACGTCACCAACCAGCCCGCGGTCGTCTACAACGACCGCGGGCTCCCCTTCGCGAGGTTCCCGCGCGCCACGGTGGTCGACCCGACCCCCGGCGGTCAGGACGACGATCGCTTCGCGTACGTGTGCCTGGGCGGGGACGTGTGTTGGGGCCGTGGGTACGTCAAGCGGAGCAACCTGGGCGACATCATCCCGATCGCCGAGGTCCTCGACGAGGTGCTCACTGACAACTGGACCCCCGAGCCGCTGGCGTCCGTGCCGGTCCCGCAGGGGCGCGAGATCACGCTCTACGACGACGGCTTCGCCCCGACCGTCTCCGGCGAGTTCGAGATGCTCGACGTCCTCGAGCGCGGCGAGGAGTGGTCGATCGTGTCGACCTACCACGACGGCGTCGAGCTCTACGGGCACATCAAGACCTCGTGGCTCACGGAGCTCGAGGAGGAGGGCGTCGTGGGCGGCATGCTCGGTGGGATGGGTATGGGAGGCATGGGTCGCGGTAGAGGTGGTCGAGACACCCCGCGCGTCCGCCTGGACCAGGGCGCCTGGATCCACGGGGCGCCAGCCTCGGCCGCGAAGTTCGCGCGCGTGGACGCCGAGTCGATGTGGGTCTACACCCAGCCCGGCGACGCCGACGGCTGGACCGCCGGCACGATCTCGACGCCGTGGGGGCGCTTCACCGTGTACGTGCGCGACGCCGACATCGCCGAACGTAAGGGGCCTTGATGTGACGCGTCGTCGCCCGTGGTGTCAGGGTGTGGGGGCTGAGCTGCTCGAACGCAGCGATACGGCTCGAGGGACGATTGAAGGAGAGGTTGGCGTGAAGAGAACGAATGTGATGGCGATCGCGGCGGCGTGGTGTGTGGCGGGGCTGTCTCTTATACACATCTCCGAGCCCACGAGACAGGCAGAAATCTCGTA
>CAJXPN010000922.1 GCA_913058025.1 uncultured Myxococcales bacterium
GAGATTTCTGCCTGTCTCGTGGGCTCGGAGATGTGTATAAGAGACAGCGCCTGGGGGTCGCAGAGCAAGCTGACGGCGTTGGACGGCGCCAGGTCTGACCGCTTCGGCTGCGCCGTGTCACTCGATGGTGATTGGGCGTTTGTTGGCGCGTGTGGCAACTACGACTCGTTCGACGATAGGGTCAAGGCGTACTCGTTCCAGAAGAGGAGCACGGGGGTTGGGTGGAGCCGTGGTGGGAACCTCTCGTACGGCGTCACACGCGACAACGCCTTCGGTCATGCGCTGTCGCTGTCGGGCGATATGGTGATCGTCGGTGCACGGCTCGATGACGACGCAGGTGACAACGCAGGCGCTGTCTATGTGGCGGATCGTGCGGTTGCGTCGTCTTTTTGGAACTTCGTCATCAAACTCGACGCCGATGACGAAGGCGCAGACGACGAACTCGGCGCTTCGGCATCTCTTTCAGGAGGTCGAGCGCTCGTGGGTGCCTGGGGTGATGACGATGGCGGGAGTGACTCCGGCGCGGCATACATCGTCGAGCAGAGCTCCGCAGGAGCGCTGCCCCAGGTCTCGAGACTCACCGCTTCGGACGCGGACGAAGACGGCCGGTTTGGGTACTCCGTCTCATTGTCTGGTGACCGCGCGCTCGTGGGTGCCTGGGGCGATGACGATGCGGGGAGCAACTCCGGCGCGGCGTATGTCTTCGAGCGAGGGGCCTCGGGTGCCTGGACACAGGTGGCCAAGCTCACGGCGGACGACGCGGCCGCCAACCACTACTTCGGAAACTCGGTTGCGCTCTCTGGGGACAGGGCGCTCGTGGGCGCCTGGGGTGACGCGCACGCAGGTGAGCGCTCGGGCGCGGCGTACATTTTCGAGAGAAGCTCAGGAGGGGTCTGGTCACAGAGCGTCAAGCTCATCGCTAGCGACGCCCAGACGTTCGACCAACTCGGCGTGTCGGCTTCGCTCGACGGCGACAGGGCGCTCGTGGGGGCCAACCTCGATCGGCTCCGAGGAAGCAATCAGCCCGCTTCGGGCTCGGCATACGTCTTCGAGCTCGACGCCATGGGCGCCTGGTCTCAGGTCGCCAAACTCACCGCCAGTGACCCCGCCAGTACTGAGCTGTTTGGGAACGCGGTGTCGCTCTCGGGGGACGTGGCGCTCGTAGGCGCGAGGAGCGACGACACGGTGGCATCCGGCGCAGGCGCGGCGTACATCTTCGAGCGTGGCTCCAATGGGAGCTGGAGCCAGAGCGCTTTGCTCACGGCGAGCGACGCTTCTTCGCTCGCTCGCTTCGGCCAATACGTGTCGCTCGATGGTGACGATGTCCTCGTGAGCTCGCTCAGCTCCGTGTACGTCTATTCGAGGTCTCCCGGGGGGTGGAGTGAAGCGTCCAGGTTCCCCGACTTCTCGGGGTCGGTGTCGCTCTCGGGGGGCAACGCGCTGCTCGAGGGGCGGCACTTCTTTGGCCTTGGGCTGCGTGCCGTCGAGGACGCCACGTCGACGACCGAGGACCTCGACGTCGAGGTCGACGTCCTTTCCAACGACATGACGTCGGGAGACGCATCTCTCGAGTCGACGGGGGGCTTCAGCGCGGGCGGATCTGCGACGGTCACGGTCGCGGGCACCCTCATCTACACCCCGGCTCCTGGTTTCCATGGCGTCGAGACCTTCGACTACGTGATTTGCGAAGGTCCGCTGTCCTCGACGGGGACGGTGACGGTGACGGTGACCTCGGTCAACGACACCCCCGTGGCGTCGGCGAGCGCCGAGAGCGTGGATGAAGACGGCTCGGCGGCGGTCGTGCTCGGGTTCACGGACGCCGAGTCTGCTGAACCTGGCGCCGCGTACACCTTCGCGATCGTCACGGAGCCGGCCTCGGGCGTCCTCAGCGGCGCGGCGCCGGATCTGACGTACACGCCCGATCCGGACGTGAACGGGTCGGACTTCTTCGAGTTCACCGTCACCGACGCAGACGGCGCGACCTCGAACGTGGCGCGTGTGGACATCACGATCACGCCTCGCCCCGAGCTCCCGCAGGCGCAGGCGCAGGCCGTGACGCTCGACGAGGACACGCCGACCTCGATCACGCTGGCTGGCAGCGACGACGACGGCACACCGTTGACCTTCGACGCCCCGCAGACCACCGCACAAGGAGGCGCGCTCACGGGCACCGCGCCCAATCTGACTTACACGCCGCCTCAGCACTTCAACGGCGTCGATTCGTTCGACTTCACCGTGGCCTCGGGCGGTGACACCTCGGGCCCCGCCACCGTCACGCTCACCGTCGCGCCCGTCAACGACGCCCCCGTGGGCACCACGGCCGCGCTCACGCTCGACGAGGACACCTCGGCGTCCGTGACGTTGACCGGGTCCGACGTCGAGGGCTCGGCGTTGAGCTTCGCGGTCGTGGGGCCTCCCACGAGCGGCGCGCTCACGGGCACGGCGCCGAACCTGACGTACACACCGAACCCGGACTCTTCGGGCGCGGACGCATTCACGTACTCGGTCTCGGATGGAGAACTCACGTCACAGCACACAGTCTCGATCGCGATCGCGCCCATCAACGACGAGCCCGTGGCCCTGCCTCAAGTCGTCACGACGGACGAGGACGCCGCCATGGCGCTCACGCTCGCAGGGAGCGACCCCGAGAGTCAGGCGCTGACCTTCGCTGTGACCTCACAGCCCACATCGGGCGTGATCACGGGCACGGCGCCCAACCTGACCTATACGCCAGCGCCCGACTTCAACGGGGCCGACTTCTTCGAGTTCACCGTCACCGACGCCGACGGCGCGGCCTCGCCGGCCGCGCGCGTGGACGTCATCGTCACGCCTCAGGCCGACCTCCCGCTCGCGCAGGC
>CAJXPN010000923.1 GCA_913058025.1 uncultured Myxococcales bacterium
GATCTACACAGAGTAGATCGTCGGCAGCGTCAGATGTGTATAAGAGACAGCACGTCGACCGAGGAGTTCCAGGAAGGCGTGGGCGCCGTCAGCCACGCGTTCGAGCGGCTCATCGGCGAGGTCGATCCGCTGGGCTGGCTCGCGAGCCACCTCGAGGGCGCGTTCGGCGCGTTCATCGTCGCCTTCGAGGAGATCGCCGAGATGTTCCCCGAGATGGGTGGGATGAGCAACGAGCTCGCCAAGGCGTTCTTCGACGCAGCGCGCGGCCTCATCTGGATGATGGTCGGCGTGGGCGAGGTGCTCAATCGCATCAGCCAGGGGTTCAACTGGTTGATGGCCGCCATCATGCAGATCCCGAAGTTCCTCGCCGACATGGTCAACGGCATCCTGGACTTCCTGGGGTTCGACAAGATCGACACCTCGGGCATCGACGGTGTCCTGGCGGGATTCGAGGAGGCGAGCGCGGCGGCGGCGGCGACCGCCGACAAGCTCGGGCAGATCCGAGACAGCATCGGGGAGATGACCTACACGGACGCGACCACGGCGTTCAACGACGAGCTCGGGACGATGACCGAGAACATGAGCGACCTCAACGACGAGCTGCGCAACGCACCGTCCGGGTTCAAGACCCGGCTCGCCTCGATGCGCTACGGCGTCGACGGCGGCGAGGAGGTCGCGGCGGGCACCGGCGGGGGCGGTGGCGGCACGACCGTCCACATCAACGCGCTCGGGATGCGCGCGAGCGAGCTCATTCAGTCGCTCGAGCGCCGGTCCATCCTGCGCTCGGGCTCGGCCACGGTCGTCGAGTCCACCAGATACAGCGCCGACTACGCGGCCAGGAGGTTCGCGTGAGCCATTTCGCCACCATCAACGGCGTTCGGCTCCCGGCTACGAGCTGGGACGAGGACGACGACTCCCTCCTCACCGAGACGCGCCTGATCACCGGCGGTATGCACCGGGACACCACCGGCGGCGGCCGCAAGCAGGTCTGGCGCACGACCCTCGCGCTCATGCCGCTCGCCGACGCCCTCGCGTGGCGCGCGATGCTCGAGGGGCGCGGGTTCCGCTGGGGGTTCGACACGACGCTCTACTCGGACAAGGGGCTCCTCATGACGTCGGCGAGCTCCACGCTCGACGCCACCGGCGGCCCGTTTGGCGGCCCCGCGCTCGACGTGACGGCCGCGAGCTCGGCGAGCTTCGACGACTGGCCCACGTGGTCGGTCATGCTGTGGGCCAAGCCTGGCGCGTCCTGGGTCCACCGCGTCCAGACGAGCGAGGGCACCAAGTATCAGGACGGCTCGGCCTGGTCCTACGCGTGGACGGCGACGGCTGGCTCGGGGCTCGCGCTTTCGAGCGACCACACCGAGCTCGCCGACGTGCTCGCGCTCCCGGCCGTCGTGCCTGGGTCGTGGGCCGACGACCTCGCGCTCGCCGAGCGACCGATGGCGCGCCGCCCGTTCTGCCGGCTCGCCGGTGACTGCATCGAGCGCGACTACGTCGACGTCCTCGGGTGCGAGGTCACGCTGCGTCACGTCCACCTGGGCGACGGCGTCCGCCGGGCGATCGTCTCGGCCACGCTGCGGGAGGACTGATGCGCACCATCTCGACCAGCGATGAGATCCTGCTCGGCAACGCCGGGGCTGTGCTGTGGGCTCGCCTGCGCATCAAAGACAGCGGCGGCACGTGGCAAGACTGGGAGTCCCTCGAGGGCGGCGACGGGCTCGTCATCTCGCTCGACTGGGGCGACTCCATCGATGCGCGCTACCAGGACGCCAGGGTCGAGGTCGCCTACCGGCGCTACCTCGACAACGCCTCCCCGCTCATCGCGGGCAACCGCCTGTCGGGCTACCTCGACATCGGGCGCGAGGTGGACATCGCGGTCGCGCTCGCTCCCGAGGGCGTCACGCCGAGCGGCGGCGCCTACAAGCTGTGCTTCCACGGCGAGATACAGTCCTACGACCTGCGCGACGACGGCGTCGCGGTCCTCGACTGTCGCGACCGCCTCGGAGCCCTGCTCGCCGACCGCTGGATCGAGGCCGACACGACCTACGGCGGCGCGTCCAACCCCATGGCGGGCGTCATTCAGGCCATCCTCGACGAGTGGGGTGACGCCGAGGTGTTGTGGGTCCCCGGCACTGCGCCGACGTTCAACGTCAACGCCTACAACCAACAGCCCATGGCCGTGCTCGACGCGCTGCGCGAGATCGCGCTGCTCATCGGCGCCGACCTCCGGCCGCGCTGGCGCGAGTCTACGAGTGCGTTCGAGCTCGCGCTGACCGAGCCCAATCGCATCGGCGGCGTGCCTGCCTACCAGCACGAGCACTGGATCGCCGTCGACCGCGCGAGCATCAGCCGTGACGACATCCGCAACGTGATCCAGATCAACTACCCGGGCACCACCAACGACGCGGGCCAGCGCGAGTGGGAGACCGTCTGGGCCGCCAACAACTACACCACCGGCACCGCGCCGTGGCGCGGCGAGACTCCGCAGGCGGGGAGCTCGATCGCCAAATACGGGCGCCGATGGATGGAGGTGAGCAACGGCACCTCGAGCGGCATCGACAACGCGAGCGAGGCGCAGGATCTGGCCGACATCATCCTCGCCGACCTGGCCGAGCCCGACCTCGACTGGGGCGTGCAGCTCCCCGGGCTGTTCTGGCCCGTCGAGCTCAACGACTACTACAGCTTCGCCGCCGACGGCGCCCGGTTCACGAGCCCGATCGCGGTCGCGGTCATGAGCTACCGCCACCGCATCGACGTGGGCGGCGGGCGCACGACGCTCACCTGCTCGGGCAAGCCCAAGGCGGGACGCCGGGTGTGGCTTGACCGAGAGGCGCGCCCGGCGTGAGCGTCGAGAG
>CAJXPN010000924.1 GCA_913058025.1 uncultured Myxococcales bacterium
GCCCAGCGCGGTGATCGAGAGGTCGCGCAGCCGGTCCTCGGTCAGGTAGTCGTCGAGCGTTCGGTATACGGTCCCGCCGGCCGTCGAGCACATCGAGCTCCCGCCCTCGAACGAGGAGAAGATGGCGTCGCACGGGTCGGTGATCAGACGATCGGCGCACTCGCTGGACCAACCGATCAACCCGTAGAGATCGGAGCGGCTGAGGATCGCCTCGGTCTGCGCGGCCCACGTGCCGGGGAAGTCGAACCAGCCTGCGTCGATGACGTCTCCGTTCGTGTCCAGGACGCCGAAGTCCTCGTCGATGACGACCCCGTTCATCGCCACGACCTCGTACTGGCCAGGCGCGCCGACGTCGAAGAACCGGACGTAGCCGCCGCTCTGGGGTCCGCTCTCGATGCCCCTGGCCGCAGCGTTCAGGCTGTCGAGGGAGATCGGCGCCGGGGGGAGGGGAGCGATGGTGGGGACGACGCCGGTCATGGCGTTGCACGTCGCGGTGGTGATCTGATCCACGCCATCACACAGCGCCCGCGCGGCCTCGCACTGGCTGTTCACGATGAGGCATCCGACGTCAAGAATCTCGCAGTGAGGGGTAGAGCAGATCGATTCGCAGTCGCCGACCGAGCAGTCGAGGACGACCTGGATGTCCGGCTCGATCTGGATGCAGGCGAGCGAGTCCTCGTTGCCGCCGACGCCGGTCTCGTGGGCGTGGCCGTTCTTGGACGAGAAGATCTCGGCGTGCTGGCCCATCGACATGTTCACGTCAGTGGTCGAGTACGCCGAGAAGTTGCCGTGGCCGGACAGGAAGTACGTCGACGACCCACAGCCGGGGCCTTCGTCGTCACCGTTGGCGCACGGGGGGAGGAGCGCGAGGGTCTCGTCGTCGATCCTCACGTGGACGACCTCCCAGTCCGCGAGGTGTTCGCCCTGGTTGGACAGGCTCGAGGGCGCGCCGGGGCAGAACTGGAGCGAGGCGTCCAGCGTGCCGGGGCCGTTCCAGCCATAGAACACCCAGTACTGGATGTCGGTCACGCCCTTGTCGGGGTGGTTGTTGATGTGGACGTAGCTCTTGGCGGTCTGAAGGTCTCCGCGCTGGACCTCGGTCCGCCACTTGCGGCCGGCGCCGGGCTCGTCGGGCTTGTCCTGGTACCAGATGTACTCGTCGGTCACGCACTCCAGGCGGGCTGAAGCGAGCTCGGCGTCTAGCGCAGACGTGTCGGCGCCGTACCAGAGGTCGGTCCACCAGGTGTCGGTGAAGTCGATCGAGTAGGCCTCCGAGGTGATCTGGGGCCTCGCCGTGATGCGGCCGCTCCCGCAGGGCGGCATGAAGGCCACGTCGACCTTGAACCACCCGCCGATCTGGTCCTGGGACGCGTCGCGGGCGCCCACGAAGTACAGGCCCGACTCGGTGATGGTCACGGGGTCGGGCGTGTACTGGGTGCCCATGCCGGTCCCGAACGCCGCGTCCGAGAACTCGAGCGTGTTCGCGCAGCTGTCCCACTTGAGCGTCCCGGTCCCGAGGGCGGGCTGGACGAGGTTGAGTTCGGGCCTGACGTACTGGACCCCCGGGAGCTCGGGGGGGTCCTCGACGACGGTCCACACCTGGGGGAGGCCCGAGGAGTGGGGGAAGAACTGCATGATGTCGCGGGGCCTGGCGCGCAGGCCGCCCGGGCGGTCGCCGTAGAGCGCGCCGAGCAGCGTCGCGCGGCGCTCTTTCGTGAGGCCGCCGGGCCAGTTGTTCAGGAAGTTGTTCGCCTGAAAGAGCGGGAAGCGCCTGCAGACGCGCTCGGCGCCGGCCACGCACTGCACGGAGTCGTCCGCGCACGAGCAGTAGCTGTTGGCGGGGCAGTCACTCGATGAGACCGCGTCCACGCACGCCTGGGGCACGGGGGGCGAGTCCTCCTGGATGAGGCTGATGAGGGAGCCCAGCGGGTCGAGCCCGAGCGAGCTCATGTATGCGGGGCGTTGGAACGAGGGCAGGTCCAGGGCGCCCTTGATCGAGGGGCACACGTTGTCCACGCGGTCGCCGAAGTCGGGGTACTCCGCGTAGATGTCCTCGACGATTCGCTGGGCGTTCGCCTTGAGCGTGAGCGACGCGTCGGCGGTCAGGTCGTAGGTGCACGAGGTGCCAGTCGCGTCCGTGGTCGCGATCCCACACACGTACTTGCCGCCGACGATGCTCGCGGCGATCTCGGGGTTCTCACCGCGCAAGCCACACGCACCGGAGGGGCAGAAGACGATCTCCGTGCGCTCCATCCAGTAGTCGATCGACTGCGGCTCGAACTCGTCGTCCGGGTGCAGGTAGATGTGCGGGCTGTAGGCCTCGATCGCGGGCGCGTAGCGCGCGATCGCCTCGGCGCCCAGCAGCGAGAGGTACTCCTCGGGCTCGCAGCCCGAGGTCACCGGCTTGAGCGAGGTCGCGAGGTTCTCGCGGCTCACGCCGAGCGCCGAGAAGTAGTCGACGCGATCCGTGCAGGACGTCGCCGGGTACTTGTCCCCGTAGCGCCCCACGATCGTCGAGAGGTCGGCCGTCGAGCCGTCGCCGTACACGCCGACCAAAAGGTCGTAGAAGTAGGCGTCGCGGACGGACGGGTTCGAGGACGAGTCGGCGGTGATGGCGATGATGTCGAAGGCGTCCTCGGGTGAGAAGTCGGGCGCGAAGACCTGCGCCGCCGCGCGCGCGAAGTACCACGCCTCGATCCCCACCTGGGTCCAGCTCGCCCACGCGTCCTCCCAGCCCCAGCCGAACACGTCGCGCTGCGCGGTCAGGATCTCGATCTGGGCGGTGGCGAGGTCGTCCGAGAGGCCGAAGCGGAAGAGCTGCGCGGTCTGTCTCTTATACACATCTGACGCTGCCGA
>CAJXPN010000925.1 GCA_913058025.1 uncultured Myxococcales bacterium
TACACAGAGTAGATCGTCGGCAGCGTCAGATGTGTATAAGAGACAGGTTCGGGGTGCTCAGGAAGAGCTCGAGCCCCTCCTCGGTGATCTCGATCCGCAGGCGAGGGTCGCCCATGGTGAGGTTCTCGAGGTCGAGTTGGAGGTCGCCCGAGTCGAGCACGGGGTTCGTGACGAGCGCGCCCAGCTCGAGGTTGCGCAGCACGACGAGCAGGACGTCGCTCAGGTCCTCGGTGAAGACGGCGCCCTCGGGCGAGGTGATCGGCTTGATCCCGTCGTCGAAGAAGTTCTGGCCGAGGTTGAGGATGATGCCGTCTGCGAAGTCGACGGAGGCCTCGGTGGTGGACTCGTTGGTCGGGTAGTAGGCGGGTGCCCAGAGGACGTCGAGTTCGGACGACGAGGGGACCTCGTAGAGGCCATCCGAGGCGATCACGGAGACGTGCTCGACGCCGAATCTGGGAGAGAACGAAGCGCGGAACGCGCCGTCGTCACCGAGCGTGAGGGGCGCGCCGTTGAGCCACGCCTGGACGTCGCCGTGGGAGTCGCGCACGAACCCCTCGACGGTGATCGTGTCGGAGTCCTCACCGCTGAGCTCGGTGCCCGGGAGCGGCGAGGTGATCTCGATGGTCGGCGGGCCGGCGTCGATGAGGACGCTGACGGAGTCGCACACGGGCTCGCCGTCGAGGCCGGGGAGGGCGGTGCACGCGGTGAGCGTGAAGCGTCCCTCCTGGATGAAGGTCCATGCGGCCTCGTCGTCCAGCGCGGCGGCGGCGGGGACGTCGACGGACCAGTCGATCTCGAGCCCCTCGAGCGGGTCGCCGAGCTGGTCGAGGACGGTGACCTCGGTGCCGATGGCGTAGCCGGGTTCGTAGACCGAGGAGGGCGGCGTGACCGAGGCGAGCAGCAGGAAGGGGACCGGGTCCGGCTCGGGCTCGGTGACGTTGTTGGTGCCGTTGTTGTTGGTGACGTTGTTGTCGTTCGGGTCGATCTGAGGTGGCGACTCATCGTCCCCGCAACCCCACGATGTCGTGAGGATGAGGGAGGCGATCAGCGCGGCGCTCAGCGTCGTTCGGGTCGTCATGTCGGTGGACCTCATGTCAGAAGATGCTGAACGCGCCGTCGAGCGTGAAGTGCGTGTTGGAGTACTTGAGCGCGGGGTTCGAGAGCCCGAGCTCGCTGGGGAACGGCAGCCCGAAGGGCTGAACGCTCGATGGCATGTTGAACGAGGGGATCGGCAACGCGGGGAGCGCGTTGTTGAGCGTGTCGTCGGCGATGCCCTGGACGAGGTTGCGCAGGAACCCTTCGAGGATCTGGCGCTGGTCGCTCTCGAGCGAGACCGAAGGCGTCGAGAAGAAGAGCCGCTCGATGACCAGCCCGGTGAACTCGAGCTGTGAGCCGTTGAGCTGGACGTTGGTCGCGGCCTGGGCGCCGAGGTCGAGCTCGAGCGGGTCGTCGAAGAGGCCGGGGTAGACGAGGCTCATGCGCATCGCGCCGATCTGGAGCCGCACCTTCTTGTTCGCGTCGAGCACGACGAGCGGCGGGAGCGCGGTGTCGAGCGTGACCGTGGTGCCCTGGGGCAGGTCGCCGCTGAGCGTGGTGTTGTCGAGCGTGACGTCGAAGAACCCGGCGCGCCACAGCGTGTGGAGCGCGGTATTGAGCAGTGAGACGTGGACGCCCGCGGCGATCGGCTCGGTGGTGCTCGGGTCCAGGCGGATCTGGCCGGTGGGGATCGGCGCGCCCGGCGTGGGGCCGGCGCGCAGGATCGGCGCGGTGAAGCGCGTGCCCAGCCCGAAGAGCATCCGGCTCGGGTTCGAGTTCAGGTGAGTGAAGCGCAGGCCGAAGCTCAGGGTCACGTCCTCGGAGCCGTCGAGCCTGGGGACGTCGAACGAGGTCCCCAGCGTGGAGACGTCGAGCCCGGAGACGATGCCGTCGATGAGCTCGGTGAATTGATCGTCGACGAAGTTGCGGATCTGGTCCTGGACGAGGTTCTTGAGGGTGCCCTGAGCGAAGATCTGAACGATGTCGCCGGCGAGGCCCCCGAGGAAGCCGTCGAGGTCGACGTCGACGTTGCCCGAGCGCACGCTGTTGACGCGGCGCAGCGCGGCGCGCGGCGTCTGCGCGGCGTCGAGGTAGGTGTCGATGTCGAGGTCGACCTCGACGTACTCGATGTCGATCCATCCGCGCAGGTTGATGGTCGTGTCGATGAAGAGCCGGACGCGAGGGTGGCCCACGCGGGCGAAGGCGTTGAGGCCGCCGTTGATGGGGTCGACGCGCACGTCGTGGGGGCCGCCGATGTCCGAGTCGAGGTACTCGATCCTGACCCGGATGATGCAGCCGAACCAGGAGTCCTGCACGCACTCGTTGTAGAGCGTGTTGTTCACGGGCCCGAGCGCGCTGGAGAGCGTGTCCTTGAGGCCCTGGCTGTAGAGCACGGTCAGGAGGATGTCGGTGAAGGAGTCGAGGCCGTCGGCGCGGTTGAGGTCGTCGAAGGCGTCGTCGTCGAGGCGCAGCGTGACGGAGTCGTCGACGAACGCGTTCTCGGGGACCCAGCGCTCGGAGGCGAGGAAGGCGCACACGCGCGAGTTCTCCTCACCGAGCGAGTCGGTCGCCACGACCTCGATGAAGTTCATCCCGTAGCCCACGGTGATGGGCGCGTCGAAGCCGCCGTTGGGCTTGAGCGTGACGGGCTGCCCGTTGACCAGGACCGAGGACACGCCGTTGGCGTCCGAGAGCAGGCCGGAGAACGTGATCTGGGATGCCTGGGGGTCGTTGGTCGTCGTGCCATGGGCGGGTGAGACGCCTGTCTCTTATACACATCTCCGAGCCCACGAGACAGGCAGAAATCTCGT
>CAJXPN010000926.1 GCA_913058025.1 uncultured Myxococcales bacterium
CTCCCGGGCGCCGCACGCGCGCCCAGCGGACGCGCGCGGCGCCCGGGAGCGCGGAGACGCGCAGCGTGTCGACGTCGACGCGGGGCGTGTCGTCGTACTCGCCGGAGCGCTCGGGCCACCAGACCTGTGAGGCGGGCTTCGGGTCGCCCTGGATCCTCGCGCGCAGCATCTCGCCGTGGACGCCGTAGTAGGTCAGCGGGTAGCGCTTGCGCAGGCGGTCGAGTTCCTTGAAGGCGGCGTCGTCGTCGCCCAGCTCGTGGTGGGCGTGGGCCATCCAGTAGTAGGCCTTGCCGGCGACGAGCGGGTTCCCGAAGGGGAGCATCGCCTGCCAGGCGTCGATCGCCTCCTTCCAGCGGGCCTCGCGCATGTAGGTCCACGCGAGGAACCCGTAGATGTAGCTGGATTTGCCCGACTTTCGGCCGTAGCGCGAGATGTACTTCTTGAGCTCGCGGATCGCCGTGGCGTTGTCCCGGTGGTCGTAGGGGAGCCAGCCCCGGTAGTAGTAGACCATGTTGACGCGCTCGCCGCGGGGGTAGAGGCGGACGTAGCGGTCGAGGTTGGCGAGGCACTCGTCGTAGCGCTCCTGGCGCATCTGCGCGCGGGCGTACTGGTAGAGGGACTCCTGCTTGTAGGCGCCCGACTTCGAGAGCTCGCCGAAGAGGCGCTCGGCCTCGGGGAAGTCGTCGCGCAGCTTGTTCAGCGCGATCTGGGCGAGGTGCCAGCGCGCGGACTCGCCGTAGGACTTCGAGTCGGTCAGCGTCGAGAAGACCTCGCGGGCGTCGTGGTAGGACCAGGCGCGGTAGAATGCCTTGGCGCGCACGAAGCGGTCGCGGTCGGAGAGCGCGCCCGGGTCGGCGGAGAGGCCGGTGCGCCGGGTGGCGGTCTCGTTGGGGTAGAGGAGCAGGAGCTCGCGGGCGCGCCGCTTCGCGTCGCGCTCCTCGCCCTGGGCGACGTCGAGGTCGTGGAGAAGGCGGATGACGCGGGCGGAGAGGTGGCGGCGGGTGGTGTAGCGGCCCTTGAGGCTGCGCAGCTTCGGTGAGAGCTGGTCGAGGAGGTCGCGCGCCTGCTTGGCGTCGTTGGCGAGCACGGCGAGCTCGGCGGCCTCGAGCCGCGCGCGGAACGCGTCCTCGGTGGAGGACGTGCGGCCGGCGTAGTCGAGCAGGTTGGGGATGGCGAGGTCGACGCGCCCGGCGGCGAGCGCGGAGTCGGCGACGAGCTTGACGCGCATGTCGTCGACGGGGGAGAGGTCAGGGAGCGAGGACGCGAGCTCGAGGGCGCGCTCGGCGTCGACCTCGACGAGTCGAGACGCCTCGCGGTAGGTCTTCGCGTGCTCTGGAGAGACCTGAGCGCGCGCGGCGCGGGGCGCGAGCGCGGAGAGGAGAGCGAGGGCGATGAGGGCCGGGAGGGCGCGGGCCGTGAGGCCGCGTCGGGGCTGAGCGTCGTCCATGGAATTCGACCAGACTGATGGAAACGTGCGCGCGTCCGTGCGCGCACCGAGGAGCGAGACGAGATGACGAAGAACAGGACCTGCACGCCGCCGTCGCTGGAGTTGGAGCTCGAGGACTATAACCCCGATCCCACGATCCGCGTAGTCATGATGCCCAAGGACTCGAACTACATGGGGTTCATCTTCGGCGGCGTGATCCTGAGCTACCTCGACCTCGCGACCTCGGAGGAGGCGCTGGTCCGTGCGGGCCGCAGGGTGGTCACGAAGGTGATGAGGGAGGTCGACTTCATCGCGCCGGTGGAGGTGGGGGACTGGGTGAGCTTCTTCACGCGCGTGAAGTCGACGGGGCGCACGAGCGTGGTCGTCGAGGTGCTCGTGGTGGCGCACCGGGGCGAGCGCCGCTCGGATCTGGTCAAGGTCACGAGCGCGGAGGTGGTGTTCGTGGCGGTGGACGACGCGGGGAAGCCGGCGCCGATCATGGGGCCTGACGACTGAGCGACCAGTCGAACAACTAGACACCTGGTGTCTTTTTGATGGCGTCAGGCACTCAGTGTCTCTACCCTGCCCTCACACCGGGGCAATGGCGCCGCGGCCATGATCGCAGGAGCGGAGATGTCGAGTCGTTTGAGGCGTTGGTCCAGGGGTGTGGCGGTCACGGTCGCGATGGGTGGTGTGTGCGCGCCCGCGTCGGCCTTGGCTCAAGGCATCACCAGCAGTTCGTTGGATGGGCTGTTGACCACGACCCTGCTCATGGGGGTCGTGGTCATAGGGGTACCGCTCACGCTCACCTCGGCCTTTGGCGTACAGGCTCTGAACGCTCCGAAGGCGTCGATGGAGCAGTACCTGCGGCAGAACCAGTCGGAGGTGCGCGAGGCTCTGGCGCTGGGGCAGGGGCCGCTGGTCGATGACATGTCGGGCGCGCTGGGGCTCACGCCGGTCGAGCGCGCCGCGCTCGGCAGGATGCTGCGGCGCGAGCGCGAGGTCTTCGGCGCGCTGGCCGATCCCACGCTCCTGACGCCCGAGCGCGCGGGGC
This sequence comes from uncultured Myxococcales bacterium, assembly GCA_913058025.1. Classification (GTDB taxonomy): domain Bacteria; phylum Myxococcota_A; class Bradymonadia; order Bradymonadales; family Bradymonadaceae; genus CAJXPN01. The sequence continues at coordinate 2,481 of CAJXPN010000926.1, forward strand.
TCTTCATCGACCACCTCGCGGCGTCCATGGCCTCCGACCCCGCGCTCAGCGACGCGCTCGAGCGGGCGGCGCGACGGGGTTGATGTTGAACGGGAGCGTTGTCGTCGGTAGCGTGTCGTTCATTCGATGAGAGTGAGACCCCTTGCCAGGAGGACGCATGACGTTCTGGAACGATACGTTGAGAAGAGTAGGCGCCGCGTGCGCCATCACGTGCACGATGTTGGGCGCGCCGGCGCAGTCCTGGGCGCAGGGGAGCGAACAGGCGATCAATAGCCTGGTGTCGTCCACGGTCGCGGTCTACGTCGGCCTCGGGACCTGTCTCTTATACACATCTCCGAGCCCACGAGACAGGCAGAAATCTCG
>CAJXPN010000927.1 GCA_913058025.1 uncultured Myxococcales bacterium
ATCTACACAGAGTAGATCGTCGGCAGCGTCAGATGTGTATAAGAGACAGGTGTGGGGCTGGCGCACGTGGCGCTCCTGCGTTCGAAGTGGGTGGTTTTCTAAGGTATTGAAATATATTCGTTATTTTAGCGCGGCGAGGTCGTAGATCTGCTCCATGCCGTGCGCGTCGTCGCCGATCCAGGCGGCGAGTCGGGTCAGGAAGAGGTTCCAGTCCTCGGTCGAGTAGCTTGCCGAGGAGGTCGGGTCGGCGCGCCAGTAGTCGCCGATGACGTCGGCGAGGACGGCGAAGGGGACCGTGCCGTTGAGGTCGGACGTGAAGCCCTTGTTGATGAGGGTGAGGCCGGCGCCAGCCTCGTCGCGGGAGACGGTCTCGCGCAGCACGAGCGCGCCGTGCGAGACGAGCCCGAGGCGCCGGCGGCCGCCGACGCCCTCGCCCCAGTCGCGGTCGGGGTCGAGCGCGCGGGCGAGCGTCTTGGCGATGGGGACCCAGGCGTCGGTGTTCACGGAGCGCACGATGACCCCGTAGAGCATCATGGCGGTGTTCTCGCGGCCGCGCTGGGTGCCCACGAGGTAGTCGTTGAAGTCACCGAGCAGGGCGCGGTTCTCCTCGACGCCCAGGACGTCCTCGGCCACGGACACGAGGCCTACGAGCAGGCGCGACTGCCAGAAGTCGCGCACGCTCGTGAGCACGTCCTGGGTCATCCACTCCTCGAGGTCTCCGGCGTCGCGGCGCTCGGCGGCGCGGTTTGCGAGGTACTCGGCGGCGTTGGAGGTGAGCGCGACGCCGCCGGATTTGACGAAGCGCGCGTCGCCATCCTCGGGCCACTCGGCCGCGAGCACGACGTCGAGCACGTCACCGAGCGCCTCGGTGAAGAGTTCCTTGGCCTCGGGCTCGGACTCGATGCGGTCGAGCATGGCGCCGGCGGCCTCGGCCGTGACGTGCATCCTGGAGAGGTCCGAGATGGTGCGCCCGTCGGGGAGCGTGATGAAGCTCTGGCCGTCGCGGCGGGTGAAGCCGTCGGGGCGGGTGGCGTGGAGGACGAGCACGCGGGCGCGCTCGGTCATGGCGATCCCCTTGGACCGCTCGAGCCGGTCGAGGCGGATCGAGAGGTTGGCGAGCGCCTCGAAGAGCGTGCCGTCCTCGAAGACCTCCTTCATGATCGGCTCGTAGGAGCGCAGGTTGGCCGCGCGGCTGGGCGAGTCGCCGCCGCTGGCGTTCTTGTAGAGGCCGGGCGCGCTCGAGTAGTGGTCGTGGACGACGGTGAAGAGCGCGAGCAGCAGGTCCTCGCGGCCGTTGTCGCTGAAGGCCTTGGCCATCGGGTAGACGGCGTCGACGAGGCCGCTGGCCTCGGCCTCGTAGAGCCCGTCGGCCAGGTTGTCCGCGATCCTGAATCCGTCCCGGTCCATGGGCTCGTCGACGTCGATGACGGTGTCGCCGTCACGGAACGCGATGTCCTCCTGGTTGAACAGGCGCGTGAGCTCGTCGGGCGTGGGCTGGACGCTGAGCTGGACCCCGAAGAGCTGGCTGAGCAGCGAGACCATGCCCGCGATGTTGTCCGACGAGATCCCGAAGTAGGTCAGCAGCGGGCCGATCTCGTCGCCCGTGAAGACCTCGGGCGGGACGGCGTCGGCGAGGCTGAGGTTGCCCGCGACCGACGCCAGGAACGCCTCGGCGCCGCCGGGCAGGCGGATGAGCGCCGGGAGCTGCTCCTGCTCGTTGCCGAGGATGCGGACCTCGGAGAGGCTCATCTCGTAGGGGACCCCGGCGAGTGACCACAGCAGGTGCCACATGCCCTGGAGCATCGAGCGGGTCTCGGGCCCCTCGGGCGCCGAGAAGTCCATCGCCTCCTTGAAGATCTCACCGCTCGGGCACTCCCGGATGCAGGCGAACCGCTCGTTGGTGCCGATGCGCAGGCTGTCCTTGCACCCCTGGAAGCAGGTGTCGTACGCGCCGTCGAGCGCGACCACGGTGCGCGTGTTCCTGTACGACATCAGCGTGACCATGGCGTCGCCGACGCGCGGCGTGACCGGGTCGCCCAGCGCGAGCATGAAGTCGGCCCAGAGCTGCTCGTCCTGAGCGATCTCGTGGAGCACCGGGATGAGGTCGTAGAGGATCGACGAGTTGTCGGCGAGCGCTGCCCCCGGGTGGCCCTCCGATATCTCGAAGCTGCGCTCGAGCGCGACGAGCACGCCGGCCAGGTCGCCGGCGCCCTCGTCGAGGAAGCGCGACGAGTCGGCGAGCAGCTCGGGCAGGCCGTCGTGGGCGAGCAGGTGCAGCCCGCCGTAGGTGAAGTCCATCAGGGGGTGCTCGGCGCTGAAGCCGAGGTAGTCGCCCCTGTCGTCGTTCTGCACCACCGTCTGCCCCATGATCGGGCGGAACGCCGTGAGCAGGTTGGTCGTGACGTCGCGCGAGCTGAGCTCGGCGAACTCGCCCACCAGGAACGACAGCCCGGTCTTGTTCAGGTCGACGTACTCGAAGACGAGCTTGCCGTTCGAGGTCGCGCGGCCGAAGGCGTCGCGCAGGAGCACCCCGGACGTGTCGGAGAAGGCGCGCGGGTCGATGTTCTGGCCGGCGGTGCTGACGAAGCGGCCGTTGGAGTCGAGGTCTGCGAGGCCGTCGCCGTCGATGTCGACGAAGAGCCCCTCGCGCAGCACCTGCGTGTCCACGCGTGGCATGCCGCGGCGGTCGTAGACGCCCACGTAGATGGGGTTCGGGACCGCGGCGTCGGCGAAGCGGTCGTCCTCGCGCAGGAGCACGTCACGCACGAGGATCGCGATCGGCTCCTCGAGGTCGTCGGCGTCGGCGTCCTCGAGGACTGTCTCTTATACACATCTCCGAGC
>CAJXPN010000928.1 GCA_913058025.1 uncultured Myxococcales bacterium
TCTACACAGAGTAGATCGTCGGCAGCGTCAGATGTGTATAAGAGACAGCATCGAGTCCGAGCTGATGCGGCGTGGCGTCATGGCAGAGGAGATCGTCCTCTTGCGTAAGCCCTTCTCACCAGGCGCGCTCGTGGCCACCGCGTCCCACATCCACGCGAAGCGTGGCCGCGTCGCCAGCTCGAGCGGGCCGACGGCGACCTCGCCGTCGTGAGCGGCTCAGCCCTCGGCGTCGGCCGCCCAGAACGTCCCGAGCTTGAGCTCCACGGCGTCCTCCCCAGGTTCTCCCTCGAGCCCCTGAAGCTCGCCGATCAGCTCGGTCATCGCGCGCTCTATGATCGCGCGCGCCTCCCCCACCCGCTCGCGCGCCACGGGCACCTCCACCGAGTACACCTGCGCGGGCTCTTCCTCTCCGCGTACGAACAGCGAGCGCATCGCGTCCGCCGCGGCGCTCAAACCGCGCTGCGCGCCGTCGAGGCGAGAGAGGTAGCGCTCCCACGGGCGGCGCTCCGGGTCCACGCGCAGGCTGTACGTCGCGCTCTGGCCCGCGCCGCGCCGCTCCACGCGCTCCTCCTCGACGAGCGCCTTGAGCGCGCGCGACAGGTCCACGTACCGCTCGTTCGGCAGCACCTGGTTCAACCTCGCCAGCGTCATCGGCTTGGCCCAGAGCATGTACTCGAGGCGCCGCGGCAGCTCGAGCTCCTCCTGCACGACCCGAGACATCAGCCCCTTCTTGAGCTGGCGCGAGAGCAGCGCCGTCTTCGACGCGCTCACCCCCAGCGTCTCGCCGATCTGCTTGAGTGGCCACCCCCGCTCGAGCGCCTCGTGCACGTAGGCGTCCTCGACCGCGCGCTTGAGCCGCTTGAGCTCGACCCCCGTCTCCATCGCGACCCGCGCGCTCGCGCGCAGCGTCACGTGCAGCGCGCGCCTGCCCCGCTCATCACCCCCGATCGACTCCTGTGCCGCCTCCGTCTCCATCTTCAACCCCCCGGGAACAGCGACCGACCGACCGCCTCGCGGAACGGCCACGGGATCGCGCCGATCACCATGAACAGCGCCAGGCCGAAGCCGATCGCGGCGCGCTTGAACTTCACCGCGTCCTCCTCGGCCTTCTTCGAGAGCACGTGCGCCGCGTGCGCGACGACCGCCGCGAGCACCATCATCGTGATGTGCTCGACCGCCCAGAACCTCAGCGACGCGACCTTCATCGCCCCACCGAAGTCCCCGAAGATCGTCCCCATCAGCGGGCTCAACCCCGAGTAGAGGATCAACCCGAGCACCACCTGCAGGTGCATCGAGCCGATGAACATCCCGTGCAGCGCGCGGTTCTTCTTGCCCCACTCGCCGCCGCCGAGCCAGCCCTTGAGCGCCAGCGCCACCGCGCCCAGCCCGCCGAACAGCACCAGCCACCTGAGCACCGAGTGTGTGTGCAGCACGATCTTGTACAACATGGTCGTTCCTATCCTTGATGTGTCGTCTTCGCCCGATCGGCCGCGACCGCTGCCGCGATCGCCCTCGGGTAGAGCGCATGCTCGGCGCGTTGGATCCGCGCGCGCAGCGCGCTCGCGTCATCCCCTGGGCGCACGGCCACGGCAGCTTGCGCCACGATCGGCCCGCTGTCCATGTTCTCCGCCACCTCGTGCACCGTGCACCCCGTGATCGCGACCCCCGCGTCGAGCGCCTGCTCGATCGCGCGGAGCCCCTTGAAGCTCGGCAACAGGCTCGGGTGGATGTTCAGGACCCTGCCGTCGAACGCCTCCAAGAACTCCCGCCCGACCAACCTCATCCACCCCGCCATCACCACCCACTCGACCCCGCTCGCCCTCAACGCATCGGCCACCGCGGCGTCGAAGTCGGCCCGGCGCTCGAAGCCTCCGTGGCGGATCAGCGCCGGCTCCACGCCCGCCTCGCGGGCTCGCCCGATCGCGCCCGCGCCCTCGACGTTGCAGACCACCGCCGAGAGCGTCGCGTCGAGCTCACCGGCCGCGATCGCGCCCGCGATCGCCCCGAGGTTGCTCCCCGCGCCGCTCGCCAGGACCCCCAACCTGGGCCGCTCTCCCACGATCTCCTCGCACCCACCCAGGCTCAACAGCATCCGCCCTCCTCACGCCTCGCGCCCTGCCCACGCGCCCACTCCTACCACTCTGGACCTCCGGTCCGTCAACGCGCGTCTCCCGACCTCGCACACCGTTGCGTTCGAGGGCACCTGTCGTACATGATGGAGCCATGCCTCGATCCATCGCCGCCTAAGGTGTCGTCTTGACGCTACGTGTCCTCATCGCAGAAGACAGCGAGATCTTCGCACAGCTCCTCTCGGAGCTGCTCGCCAGCGAGCCCGACCTCGAGCTCCTCGCCGTCGTCTCCGACGGAGAGGCCGCCGTGCGCGCGTGCCGCGAGCTCTCGCCCGACCTCATCCTAATGGACATCCAGATGCCCCTGCTCGACGGCCTCCAGGCCACCGAGCTCATCATGGCGTCCACGCCGACTCCCATCCTCGTCGTCACCTCCGACCCGTTCCGCGGCGGCGTCGACATGACCTTCAAGGCGCTGCGCGCCGGCGCGCTCGACCTCGTGGACAAGTCTCGCCTACTCACCTCGGGCGACGACGAGCGCGCCGCGTTCCTGCGCAAGGTCCGCATGCTCGCAGAGATCCCGGTCGTGCGGCACGTGCGCGGCGGAGAGCGCGCGAGGCGCCGGGCGCGCGCGCCCGTCTCTCGCCCAGGCGGCACCGCCGAGGTCGCGCTCGTCGGCGTCGCAGCGTCCACCGGCGGCCCGCGCGCGCTCGCCCACATGCTCCCGCTCCTGCCGGCCTCGCTGCCCGCCGCGCTCCTCATCGTCC
>CAJXPN010000929.1 GCA_913058025.1 uncultured Myxococcales bacterium
GGGTCGCCGCCCCCCTCGCCGCCGCCGGACTCCTTGCGGTCGCACGCGGCGCAGGTCAGCGCGAGCGCGAGCGCGAGCGCGAGGCGACTCTCACTCCTCGGACGAGCCATTGGCCGCCTCATCGGTGCCTGGGAGCGTGGCGTCGAGCGGGACGATGATGACCGTCGAGGGGAGGCTCTGCATCAGCTTCACGGAGACGCGGCGGAACATGTTCGTGATGAGCGAGTACTCCTTGGCGTTGCCCAGGATCACGATGTCGGTCTTGTGCTCCTCGGCGAAGCTCTGGACGGCCGCGACGGGGGGCTGGTGGACGATGTGCGTCTTGTAGTCGACGTCGGTGAGGTCGGCGCCGTGGGCGTCGATGACCTTGTCGAACTGGACGCGGGCGGCGGCGTCCAGGTTGTTCGGCTTCATGCTCTCGGGGAGCTCGTCGAGCCCGTTGGGGACCTCGATGTTCGCGGCGTGGACGATGTCGAGGTGGACGCCGGCGGCCTTGGCCAGCATGGCGCCCGCGACGAGCGCGCGCTCGGCGGTGATCGTGAGGTCGGTGGCCACGGCCAGGCTCGTGTCCCCGGTCAAGCGCGCGTGATCGGGGTGGACCAGCACGACGGGCATGGGCGGGTGCGCCGCGAGCATCTGGGCGGTCGAGCCGGCCAGGAACTTCGTGAAGGCGGACTTGCCGGACTTCGCCAGGACGATCATCGACGCGCCCTGCGCCGCCGCGATGCGGCCGAGCTGCTCGTCGATGTTGCCCGAGTCGATGACCACGCCGGAGAGGTCTGCGCCGTGGGTGTGCTCGGCGTACCACTCGCGAACGCGGGTCTCGAGCGCGGCGCGCTTGGTGTCGTCTTCGAGCGCGGCGTGCGCGTCACGCAGCCAGTTCGGGACGCTGACTTCGATGACGTACGCGGCCACGACCTTCGCGCCGGAGAGCTCGGCGTAGCTGTGCGCCCAGCGCGCGGCGAACGCAGCGTTCGCGGACATGTCGGTGGCGAGGAGGATGGTCGATTCGTTCATATGACGGCGCGCTCCGTGGAATCGTTTTGGGTATGAAGCTCTGGGACGCCGGCGCATCGGGCGCGGCGACCTACGCGCAGGAGTCTAATCGCTTCGCGGCGAGGGCGACAAGGTCCGTCACGCCAGGATCACCCGCGCGCGAGGAACCAGGCGCGCGTCGAGGCGACGTCGCGATCCATGCGCGCCTTGAGCGCCTCGGGGCCTTCGTAGGCGCGGTCCTCTCGGACGCGCGCGTGGAGTTGGACGCGCGCGAAGGAGCCATAGAGCTCGAGCGGGCCGTCGTGCTCGATCACGAAGACCTCGAGGACACGCGCGCCGTCCTCGTAGAACGTGGGCCGCGCGCCGATGTAGGCGCACGCGGGGAGCGCGCCGTGGTCGTCCGTGGTCAGCGTCGCCGCGTAGATGCCGTCTGCGGGGAAGAGCTCGTTGCGCACGGCGACGTTGGCCGTGGGGTAACCGAGCGTGCGGCCGCGCGCGTCCCCGTGGACCACCTCGCCCTCGAGCTGGAGCGACCTGCCCGTGAGCGCCGGGATGCGGTCGACGTCTCCGGCGCGCGCGAGCTCGCGCACGCGCGTCGACGAGGCGACCGCGCCGAGCATCTCGAGCGGCTCCATGATCGTCGCGCCGACGCCGCGCGCCGCGCACAGCCGCTCGAGCGCGTCCGTGTCGCCGGCGCGCTTGTGGCCGAAGCGCCACCCCTGACCCACGAGCACGTGCGCCGCGCCCAGGCCATCGATGAGGATCTGGTCGACGAACTCCTGCGGGCTCAACATCGAGAGCGCCTCGTCGAACGCGAGCGCGACCCCGGCGTCCACGTCCGCGTCCTCGAACAGGTCGAAGCGCTGCTCGAGCGTTGTGAGCTGGAAGGGCTCGGCGTCTGGCTTGAAGTAGCGCACGGGGTGGGGATCGAACGTGAGCGCGACGACCTCGGCCTCGAGCTCGGTCGCGAGCGCTCTGGCGCGCGCGATGAGCGCGCGGTGCCCGAGATGCAACGCGTCGAAGTTCCCGACCACCACGACCGCGCGCTCGAGCGCGTCGCTCGCCGACTCCAGACCTCGTAGCCTCTTCATGGGCACCTCTCCGACGTGATCACCGCGCGCAAGCCGCGCGCGCCCCCTCTCACTTAGCCCAGCGCACACACGGGCCGCAACGCAAACGAGGGGAGCGCGCCCCCGAATGGGGAGGCGCGCCCCCCTCGAGGGAGCCGGAGGCCGGGGTTCGCTCAGGGCGCGGCGGTCGTGGTCTCGGCCTCGAAGCTCGTCGCGTCCATCTTGACCCCCTTGTACTCGAGGACCCTGAACTCGACGCGGCGGTTGGTCGAGCGGCACTCCTTGATCGCCTTCTTGCGCGAGCGCTTCCCGAGCTGCTTCTCCGGGATGTCCTTGCACTGAGGGCGCGTCTCGCCGTAGCCCTCGGAGTCGATCCTGTCTTCGTCGATGCCCTTCTCGATCATGTAGTCACGCACGGCTGCCGCGCGGCGCTTCGAGAGATCGAGGTTGGAGGCGTCCTTGCCCATGTCGTCGGTGTGGCCTTCGACGCGGACCTTGATCGAGGGGTTCTCGTCGAGGACGACGGCGACCTCGTCGAGCAGCTTGAAGCTCTTCTTCTTGATGACCGCCTTGTTCGTGGCGAAGAAGACCTTGCCCTTGATGACGATCTTGTTCTTCACGAGGACGACGTTGGTCTTCTTGGGGCACCCGTTGAAGGAGGGGTCCTTCTGGGCGACGCCGGCCTTGTTCGGGCACGCGTCGACCGGGTCCAGGATCTGTCTCTTATACACATCTCCGAGCCCACGAGACAGGCAGAAATCTCG
>CAJXPN010000930.1 GCA_913058025.1 uncultured Myxococcales bacterium
ATCGTCGGCAGCGTCAGATGTGTATAAGAGACAGGGCGTACCTCGACTGGTTGAGGAGAGAGGGGATGGGGGAGCTCGCGCTGGGCGCGTACAAGGAGCTTGCGGACACGCTGAGCGCGAACGTGATGGGCGCGCCGCACGCGCAGGCCGAGTTCATGCTGTCGCGGGCCGAGCTCGCGCTGGAGATGGCGAAGGTGGAGGTGTGCAGGTCGTCTCTGGCGCCGCTGTCGGCGCTCTCGGAGCAGCTGCGCGACGAGCGCGGCCACATCAGGCACAGGCTGTTGCTCGGCCAGATGACGATGCAGCAGGACGACTTGGAGGAGGCGCGCGTGCACTTCGACCGCGCGCTGGAGGCCGCGCGCGCGCTCAAGGACCCGGATCTGGTAGCGCGATCGCTCGTCGCGCAGGCGAGCTGGTACGACAGGTACGGGGACAACACGAACGCCCAGCGGGTGGTGGACGGCGCGCTAAACCTCTACACGCGGTGGGGGACGAGCCGGATGGACCTCATATCTCGCGCGGTGTTGCTCACGCGGGCGATCAACCTGATGTGCGCCAGAGGCATGACGGGGCGCGCGTGGTCGATGCTCGACGACCTGAAGAGGATCTCGGAGGTGACGGGGCGGCCGTCGGTGCAGGCGCGCGTGGCGTGGGCGCAAGCGAGGTTGCTGGTGGAGCGAGGAGAGTACTACCCGGCGCGCGAGCAGCTCATGTGGGCGGAGCAGTCGACGAAGCAGCACGGGCTGACGGCGCTGTGCATCGAGGTGGTGCGTCAGCACGCTCAGTTCGCGCTGAACGCGTCGGACTGGGAGGGCGCGCTGGGGATCGTGAACGAGCTGACGCAGATGGCCAAGGCGCACGAGGACATCTACAGCGTGCAGCGGTCGCTGGACATGAACGCGTTCGCGCGTGCGATGATGGGACACGACGTGGAGGAGTCGCTCGGGAGGCTGCGCGCGAGCGCGGGGCTCGCGTCGAGCCGCCACATCCCCAAGGACATCCACCGCCTGAACGACTTCCTGGCGCGCGCGCTCGACCACGCGGGGCGGCCGGACGAGGCGCGCGCGCACCGCGAACTGGCCGACAAGATAGGCCGGACGATGAGGTTGGTGCGGGCGGCGTAGAGGGGACTCGGAGGTACTCGCGGGGCGAGGCGTCACTCGTAGCGGAGGCCGTCGGCGGGTCGCATGCGCGCGGCCCAGAACGCCGGGCCGAGGGTGGCCACGAGACAGATGAGCATCGACAGCGCCCCGACCGAGGCGAACTCGTACCAGACGATGCGCACGGGGAGGTGGTCGATCATGTAGATCGAGGGGTCGAGCCCGAAGTCCCAGTGCTTGATGCCGAAGCACACGATGAGCCCACCGATGAGGCCGTTGACGGTGCCGATGGCGCCGATGGTCATGCCCTGGAAGACGAAGATCTTCATGACGCTCCAGCGGGAGGCGCCCATCGACTGGAGGATGGCGACGTCCTTCTGCTTGTCGAGCACCATCATGATGAGCGTGCAGGCGATGTTGAAGCTCGCGACGAGCACGATGAAGCAGAAGAGGACGGCGAGGACGAGGCGCTGGAGGCCCAGGCTCGTGAAGAGGTTGTGGTTGAGCTTACGCCAGTCGAGCACGTTGAAGCGGCCGGGGGGCAGGACGCCGTCTGCGCCCTCGAGGGCGCGGGTGATCGCGCCGACGTCGAAGACGTCTTCGACGCGGATGTCGATGCCGGTGACGGAGTCGCCTTGGTGGAAGAAGTCCTGGAGGGCGCGGTAGTCGACGAGGACGAGGCGGTTGTCGTACTCGTGGAAGCCGCTGGTGTAGGTGCCCGCGACGAGGAACTCGTTGCTCGAGGGGCGGTGGGTGTTGGAGGACCAGCGCTCGGGGCTGAGTGACTCGAGCGGGCTGGTGATGCGGAGGCGCTGACCAGGCTCGACGCCCAGGCGCTTGGCGAGCGTGCGGCCGATGAGGATGCGGGGGATGTCGGGGATGCCGTCGTCGGGGAAGCGCTCGTACTGGAGTTCCTCGAAGACGCCCTCTTGGTGGACGTACTTGGGGAGGTCGCTGACGCGCTCGGCGGTCGAGGGCTCGATGCCCTTGATGAGGATGCCGGCGGAGCGGTCGCCCTGGGTGGCGATCATCTCGTGGAAGATGAAGGGGCTCGTGGCGGTGACGCCCTCGACGCGCTCGATGTCCCTCTGGATGTCGCGGTGGTCGCGGAAGTCGATGCCGAGCTTGAGCACGACGATGTGGCTGTTGACGCCCAGGACGCGTTCGCGGAAGGCCTCCTCGAAGCCGCCTGTGACGCTTATGACGCTGGCCAGCGCCATGACACCGAGGAAGACGCCGAGGACGGCGATGATGGTGATCGTCGACAGGAAGCTGCGGCTGGAGTGGCGCAGGTGTTTGAGCGCGACGAAGCGTTCGTAGCTCATGATGTTCTGGGTTCGAGGGACGGAAGGCGCGCCGTGGGCGCCGAGCGCGAGGAGAACGTGTCTTCATAGCGCGTTGATTCCGCGTGCGCCAGCGGCGCGCGCGCGTCGCGATTGTGTGCCGGGGGGGCTTTGGCCTATCGTCGGGCGGTCGCAACCCAGGCGTTGGTCAGGAGTGAAGGTGAAGATACAGAAAGTCGGATGGATGGTGTTCGCGTTGCTCTCGTGGGGCGCGCTCGGTTGCAACGGGCCGGACGCGGACACGTGCAGGTTCAACGCGGACTGTGTGGAGCAGCGTGAGTACTGCGACGCGGCGACGTCGAGGTGCGCGCAGTTCGAGTGCGTAGAGGACAGCGACTGCGGCGCCGGGGAGCGCTGCAACACGATCGCGCGGGTGTGCATCC
>CAJXPN010000931.1 GCA_913058025.1 uncultured Myxococcales bacterium
CCGAGATCTACACGGAGTAGATCGTCGGCAGCGTCAGATGTGTATAAGAGACAGGGCCTCACCTCTTCGCGACGTGTCTTGGCGTTCTTCTGATCGCCGACCACGCCCGCTCCACGCGTCTCGTATACGGAACGCGTGTGGCCGACGGCGACTGTTGGTGCTCTCATATGGACGTGACCGACACCCGACCTGAATTTTGCTGACCATTTCGTCTACGGAGCTTGCGTCTCCTCTCTACACTTCGCGGCGAGGGCGGCGCGGACCGCCCGCGCCCAGCTCGAGCGCCTCGGGCGCCCGGAGCGCGTGGTGCTGCTCTGGGACGGGGGCATGGCGCTCCCGCTGTCCACGCTCGCCGAGCTCACCGACGCGCTCGCTGACCTCGGCCTCACGCTCACCCCGCTCGCCCACGCCCTCCACGCCTGCGACATCGCGCTGTGTTGGGAGCGCGCGTGAGGCGAACCCGCCCGCCACGAAGCTCTTCGACCACGTCAGACCTCTTCGTCGGCTGGTGAGAGCTCGCCCGCGTGAGCAGCTCGGCTCAGGCCGTCGCGAGCGGCGGGCTCATCGGCCAGCGTGAGCTGCCCGTCCGAGAGGTCGCCCTCTCCGCGCAGCGCCTCGCCGAGCGCGGCGGACCCGCGACGCATGAGCTCGACGCGCGCGCCGAGCCCGATGCGTCCCATCCGGCCTCGGAGAGCGCGAGGTAGAGGGGCGCGCCGTCGCCGCCGAGCTCGCCTGTGAGCACGCCGACGAGCGAGGGCTCGGCGTCGCGCGGGTCGCCCTCGCGTTCACTGCGCCACACCGAGCAGACGTGGTGGAGCGCGTCAGGGAGGTCATCGGGCGAGGCGACCACCTCTCATGAGGCTTGGCCACGGCGGCTGGCCGTCGCACAGACGCTCGCGCGAGCGTGCCGTGAATATGGGAGATTGGTGGGACCGCTCGGGGCAGGGACGCATCGGTAAGTTGTGGGCGCGTCAAAGGGACGCATCATACACCTTCGAGGAGTCCTCTCATGAAGATTGCCCAGCGTGCTCTGTTGCTCATCGCCCTCATCGCAATGACCCTCGCGATGGTCTCCGCACCCCGTGACGCGGACGCGCGCAAGATCCGTGACGGCCAGGGTCTCTTCTGCACGTGGACGGTCGTCGAGGGCTCCGAAGGGACCTGCGTCGCCTACAAGATGTGCAGTGGATTGGTACGCAAGCGGCTCCCCGATCCCAACGGAAATGGACAGCCAGGACACACCAGCGACGGCGGCGAGACCTGCGTCTTCAACGGCATCGTGATCGAAGATGGCCAGCTCGACACGCAGGAGCCGGAGCAGGCCGAGGAGCATGTCGACGTGGCGAGCGGCCGCTGAGTTCTTGTTCAGCGCGAGCACCGGGTAGCCGAAGACGCCGAGGAACGGGACGCGGTACTCGACCGCGCCGTCGACCACGCCGAAGCGGATGACCCAGTCGCCAAGCTCGACGCGGTCCCCGTAGACCTCGAGGCGCCCTCTCCTGGCGCCCATCCAACCCGAGAGCTCGACCTTCCCGGGGGTTCGGCTCCCACGAGAACTCACTCAGGAGCGGAACTGTCCGCGTGACCGCGCGTGGTGCCTCGTAGGTAGGGTGGAGAGGATCATCACGCTGAGAGGGCCTGCGCTCTTGGCCAGCGCTCTACCTTCGTGGCGTCGATCTGCTGTGCTAAATTCGTCGCCTACGAGAACACCGTTCGAGACAGGGGCACCCCATCATGACGACGACACCCGTGATCGACGCGCCCGAGAAGGAGCGCGTGGGTCAGCTGAACAAGGGCGTGCTGCGCGGCTTCGTGCGCTACGCGTGCGAGCGAAAGCTCTTCATCGACATGGGCTTTGGCGACAGGCGGTGGCTCACCGAGCTACGGGACCTCGAGCGCACGCCCTTTCTGTGGCAGTCCTCGGAGGGGCTGCTGCGGAAAGGGCGCGAGTTCGAGCAGCGGGTGTACGCGATGCTCACGGGGCGTGAGCTGATCGACGTGGTCGCGGGGGTGACCCCGGCGGGGCAGGTGACCACGAGGGACGTCGGGCCCGCGGGTTGGGCCGAGCTCGCGGCGCGCTTCGCGGGGCTGGGCGCGCCCGGCTCCATCATGCTCGAGCATCAGTTCGCCATGCCCGCAGGGCTGGTGCGCCGGTGGCTGGGGATCGGCCCCGACGCAGAGATCCCCATCACGCAGCCGCCTCAGTACCTGCGGCCCGACCTGATGCTGTTCGTGGACGAGGTGGGGCTGCGAGACCGCCGCGCGCTCAGGGGCGACGGGTCGCTTGCGAGGGTGGCGCCCGAGGACGCCAGGACCGCGGTGCGCTTCGTGGACGTGAAGTTCACCAACCGTGAGAACGTCGGCAAGAAGCACTTCATCGAGCTGCTCGTCTACGCCCACGCGTTCGCCGTCTACCTCGAGCTCCACGGGCTCGACGACGTGATGTACGTCTCACTCGACGGCCACGGCATCCTCCCCCAGCTCGACACCGGCTCGGCCAGGTGCTCCTCGCTCGCCGACCTCGAGGGGCTCTGCGAGCTCATGCCCTGGGACGACCACGCGCACCTGCTCGAGTCCGTGACCACGCGCGTCGCGCAGCTCTGGGCGCGGGCGCCGGCCGAGATCGCAGACGTCGAGGCGAACCTCCAGCCTGCGTGCGTCCTGTGCCCGTACGTGGGCGAGTGCCGAAAGCTCGCGGGCTACGACGCCTCCGTGAGCGCGCAGCCGGGCGCGAGCGTGGATCTGCTGCCGTACACGTCTCACTCCATCGCCGAGCAGCTCAAGCCCCACGGGATCGACACGATCGGCGCGCTGGACGCGCG
>CAJXPN010000932.1 GCA_913058025.1 uncultured Myxococcales bacterium
CGCTGGGGGCGGTCGGCGCGCCAGACCGGCGCGATCTGGTAGCGCTTGAAGATCGTGGGCAGGTCGTTGCGGTGCTCGGCGTAGACGCGCGCGAGCGGGACCGTCAGGTCGTAGCGGAGCCCCGCGTCGGCCAGGTCCGAGTCGGTCGGGGCGTCCTGGCGCAGCGCCTTGTCGAGCTTGTTGCCCCTCTTGAGGACCTTGAAGATGAGCTGATCGCCCTCCTCGCCGTACTTGCCGGTGAGCGTCGAGAGTCGCTCGAAACAAGGCGTCTCCAGCGGCTCGAACCCGTGCGCCTCGTACGTCTCACGGATGACGCGGAAGACGCGTTCGCGGCGGCGGGCGTCACGAGGGAGGAAGTCACGGAATCCGCTGGGGGGCTTGGTCGAGATGCTCATCGTGGTGGTGGCTCCTTCGAGAGAGGCGAGGTGTGAAAACGAGACGCCCCGGTTCTACCGGGGCGAGGCGCCGTGTGATTCCAGTGGTTCCGTCAGGGCCGCTCAGAAGAGCAGGACGGCCCAGGCCGCGGCGCCGGCGCACACGGGGATCGCGAGGTTGTCGTCGATGCGGCTGACCCACAGCTCGGCGACGCCGCCGAGCAGCGCGCCCGCGAACGCCATCGCCGCGGCGCGGACGACGCCGACCTCGGGGTGGAGCGCGAGGACGATCGCGAACGCGGCCAGCCCGCCCGAGATCACGAACGCGATCGTGCCCTCGAGCGAGCGGCCGTTGTCGAACCGGGTGCGCCCGAAGCGCTTGCCGATGATGGCGGCCATGGGGTCGGCAACGCCGAGCACGGCGAGCGCGGCGGCGCAGACGACGGGCTCGCCAGTCAGCGAGAGGAGCGCGAGCGCGGAGGTGTACCAGGTCGCGGAGTTGACGTGGTGGGCCTCGTGCGGGTGCGCGACGGGGCTGAAGATCCACATCATGAGGCGGTTGGCGCGCTGTGAGACGCGGCGGCTGAGCTCCATGGCCCAGCCCATCGCGGCGGCGGTGCACGCGATGACGGAGACCCAGAAGGCGCCGTCGTCGAGGAGCGCGGGCGCGAACTCGACGACGGCGATGCCGAGCGCGGCCGCGGCGACGTGGAAGACGTTGCGGGCGTAGTTGGTGGGGCGGAGCCTGGGGACCTCGACGTCCTGGTCGAGCAGGCTCGCGGCGAGCGCGTCGTAGGCGGGCGCGGCGCTGGCGCGGAAGCGCATCCAGGCGTCGCGGGCCTCGCCGGCAGCGTCGGCGGCCGAGGGGGCCTGGGCGCGCAGGAGCTCCTCGAGTTCGGTGAAGCGCTGGCGGATCGTGTCGAGGTGCTTGTCGGTGGCCTCGGCGTACGCGAGCTTGAGCGCGGCGGCGCGCGCGAGCAGGTCCTGGAGCTGATCGCTCAGGCTCGACGCCTTCTCGTCACGCCAGCGCGCCGGGTCGAGGTCGTTGAGGAAGCTGTGGAGGTCGAGGACGAGCGCCTGGCTGTCCTGAGCGAGCGAAGTCGCTGCGAGCATGTCGAGGCTCCTGGCCTGTGCGGTAGTTCGCTCGGGGGCGAGGTCCGCGGCGGCGCCTGGGTCATCGGGGCGTCACGTGGGAGAGGAGGCGGCCTCCAGTCGGGGCCACGCCTTCACGCACGCGAGCTTGATAACTCAAGTCCTCGGCTCTTGAAAAGAGGCGACGGATTCAGCGCCTGCCGCGGCCACTGCCTGCGCGGCCTCGCGCGGGGCCGGGGGAGCGCATCCGCGTGTCCTGATCGGGCTCGGAGGCGGTCACCAGGAACGTCTTGAGCAGCGCGTGTTTGAACGCGCCGGTGTAGGCCTTGTAGTAGGACTTGTCACCCTGATCGACGCCCTGTCCGACCCAGGTCGTGGTGACCTGATCGCCCGACTCGCCGTCGATGAACGTGATCTCGAGGGTGACCGTGGCGAGGTACTGGATCTTGCCGCGTGCGTCCTTGGTCCGCTCGACGGTGTGCTCGCTGATGGACGGGAAGATCGCGACGCCCTGCTCGGCGAGCTTGCCGCGCAGCTTGTCCACGAGGTCGGACTCGCAGATGTAGTCGTAGCCGTGGAAGTCGTTGCGCCCGTTCTTGGGGACGTGGCGGACCTCGGACATCACGCGCGCCATCTTGAGCGCGAGCGGCTTGGCCATGGTGATGACCTTGGCGGGCGCCTCGCGCTCCTGGTCGTCGTTGGCGCCAGGGAGCGCCGGGACCTCGAGCTCGACCTCCTCGGTCGCCCCCTCGGCGGCCGTGGCCATGACCTCGACGGCCTCGGCGGCCTCCTCGGTCTTCGTGTCGTTGGTTCCGTTCTTCGTGGTCGGTTTACGCGTGGTCATGCCGTCTCCTCTCTCTTCTCATCGTCAATGTGAACATGTCGCATGGGAAGCCAGAGGAACTTCGGCGCGTGGTGGCCGCACATCGAACAGATGTGCGCGTCGTGCGCGAGGTCGGCGGGGTCGCCGTGTTCGACCTCCCCGCACCGCCCGCACACCAGCTCCACTACTCTGCCGCTCCCCTCGCACTCGAAGCAGTCGACCTCGCGCTCCTCGGCGTCCTCGCCCGCGGCCCAGCGGAGCTCGAGCTGGAAGCCCTCCCCCTCGCACATCGGGCACGCGCGCTCCTCGACCAGATCCCCCAGCCTGAGTTGTTCGTCGTGCGTCGACATCGTCTGCTCCTTCGGCTCCGGTGATGAAAGGGGACCTTCCCCTCTCTCCCGTTCAGTATACCCGAAGGTCGCCCCGAACCTGCCTGTCGGCCAGGCGTGGTGTATGAGCGATACGATCAAAACTGATCGCCAAAGCTTTGATTGATCGCTGTCTCTTATACACATCTGACGCTGCCGACGA
>CAJXPN010000933.1 GCA_913058025.1 uncultured Myxococcales bacterium
CGAGATTTCTGCCTGTCTCGTGGGCTCGGAGATGTGTATAAGAGACAGCTCGAGATCACGGGCGTGGCGGGGGTCGGGAAGAGCGCGCTTGCGTACAGATACGCGTGCGTTCAGGCGGTGGGGGATGCCTCGAGAGAGCGCTGGTGGCTGGACGTGGAGGGCGTCGAGCGGATCGCGGGGCTCGCGCACGCGCTCGCGACGCTCTTCGGCGTGAGGTTGGGGACGGAGCGGGGGGAGTGGAGCGGGCAGCTCGCGGCGATGATGTCCCACCGGCCGCTGCCGTGCACGATGCACCTCGACGGGCTGGATCAGCTCGACGCGGACGCCGTGGCGTGGCTCGACGCGCTGGTCGACGTGAGCGAGGGGACGCGCTGGGTGCTCGCGCACCGTGAGGCGTGGGGCATGGGCGGCGCGGCGACGTTCGAGGTCGAGGCGCTCGAGGAGGAGGACGCCCTCGCGCTGCTCATGACCGACTCGGAGGGGGTGCGCGGGGTCCAGGAGCTCGAGCGCGCGCGCGCGCTGTGGCGGGGGTGCGCGGGGCGACCGCTGGCGCTCCTTCACGCGAAGCGTCACGCGCACGGGCTGGGCACGGCGACGGCCGAGGAGCTCTCGGCGCCCAGGCGCGCCGAGCGTGACTGGGCCGCGATCGAGGAGCGGTCGAGGGCGCTCCTCTCGACGCTGCTCGAGATCGAGGGCGGCGCCGAGGTCGCGCTGCTCGAGCTGATGTTCGAGGGCGAGCTCGAGCCCGACGCGATCGTCGCGTCGCTCGCTCGCCTGCGCACGATCGGCTGGGCGCACCTGGACCCGACGCGCGACACCGATACCTGGCGGACCTCCGAGGTCTTCGCGGGGTTCGTGCGCGCGAACCTGAGCGAGGGTGAGCGCGCGCGCGCCGAGGAGCGCTTCGCCGAGGGGATCATGAGGTTCGCCGAGCAGAAGCTCGCCGACCTGCGCGGCCCGAACGAGCGCGCCGCGCTCGCGACCCTCAGGCGCCACGAGCAAGACGTCTTGAGGGCGACCGAGTGGATGTTCGCGCGCGATCGCACACGCAGCGTCGAGCTCGTGTCGAGCCTGCGCACCTACGTACGGATCGCGTTCAGCACGTTCGAGATCAAGCCCCTGGTCAGGAGGATGCTCGCGCAGGTCGACGCGGCCAGCGCGAGCGCGGCCGAGCTGGAGGTGACGCTGGCGCTGACCTCCTCGTACGACACGCGGACGAGCACCGCCTCGGGCGAGCTGCTCGACCGTTGCATCGAGCGCGCCGGGGAGCTCGGCGCGTCGACGCTGTTCGAGCTCTACTTCCAACGCACGATCGAGCTCGAGGACACGTTCACGACGGGCGAGGAGCTCGAGCGCGCAGTCGAGCTCCTCGAGCTCGCGCAGGTCTCCGCGGCCGGTGACGAGGCGAAGCGGGCGGCGTGTGAGGAGATGCGCGCGCGGCTCGAGGCGCAGCGGGGTGACATGGACGCCGCGCTCGAGCACGCCATGCTCGCGCGGGACCTGGCCATGGACTCCGGGAGCGACTCGATGCTGGGGCTGTGTCTGTTCACGCTCCACCGCCAACACGTTGCGCGCGGTCAGCTCCAGCAGGCCGAGCGGACGTGCGCGCTGGCGCTGCGGGCGATGGAGCGCTCGGGCCACGTCACAGGTGAGGTCATGGTCCTGGCGAGCTCGGGCTACCTCGACGGGATGCTCGGCAGGTCACGCCGCGGCAAGGCGAGGCTCCACCGCGCGCTGCGCCACTCGAAGGCGAACTCGTACACGTTCGGCGTGATGAACTGTGAGTACCTGCTCGGGCTGATGTACCTGACGACGCAGAGCTGGGAGGACGCGATCGCACACCTGAGGCACGCGCGGAGGATGCACGTCGAGTTCGGGTTCGATTCGAACCGACACCAGTGTGAGGTCGCGCTGGGGATCGGGCTCGCCGCGCGCGGCGAGGTGGATCAGGCGCGCGCGTTCAATGAGGACGCGTCGGCGTTCTTCGCGGACCAACCCGCCGGATCGATCCACTACATGATGGAGCTCGCCGCGCGCGCGCCCGAGGTCTGGGAGGCAGGTTGGGTCGACCACGACGCGGGGCGCCTCGACGCCCTCGAGCGTGAGCTCGAGGCGCTGCCTGCCCCCGACGACGCCCCGCGCGGGCTCGACCTCGGGATCATGCTCGGGCTGATCGCGTCCGCGCGCTCGGAGAACGCGTCCGCGTCCGCGCCCGCGCCGGAGCAGGCACTGCGCGTGGCGCGTGACGCGTCCTCGTTCACGCTCCCCGGCGCCGACGGCCCGGTGGACATGTCACGTCGGCGCACCGTGCGGCGCGTGCTCGAGGCGCTGCTGACCGAGCGGCTCGAGCGCCCAGGCGACGTGCTCGACGCGCACGCGCTCATGGCGCGCGGGTGGCCGGGAGAGTCGACCGAGGTCCGCAACGGGCTCATGAAGCTCTACGTGACCGTCAACACGCTCCGCAGGCTCGGCCTCGAGGACATCCTCCAGACCTACGGGGAGGGCTACAGGCTCGACCCGGACGTCCCGATCGCGCTCGAGACAGAGGGCTCCTGACCCCACACGCGGCAACAGGAGTTGCCAGACCCCCGATCGAGATGTCACGTTGTGTGGCATCGAACCGGGAACGGAGGCCGTTCAACGGTTTGGCGTGATTCTTTCATAGCAACTGGACCGAGCGGTCCAGAACGACGCGTCGCCGGAGGAGTCTGGCGACCACACGATAGAAGAGGCGAAGCAGATGTCGACGAAGCGGTACATGTTCCTGTCTCTTATACACATCTGACGCTGCCGACGATCTACTCTGTGTAGA
>CAJXPN010000934.1 GCA_913058025.1 uncultured Myxococcales bacterium
AGATTTCTGCCTGTCTCGTGGGCTCGGAGATGTGTATAAGAGACAGGTCGTGGGCCACGCGCTCGAACGAGGCGCCGTCGTACAGGACGAGCTCCTCTCCGAGCATGAACCAGACGCGCCCGCCCGAGGACGCCAGCTTCTCGGGGCGGCCCTCCTCGAAACGCCACCCCTTGAACGCGTCGGGGGTGCCCCACCAGAGCAAATCTCCCTCGATGATCGCGAGCTGGTCGTTCGCGGCGGCGGCCTCGTCGATGGCGTCGAAGGAGAGCGTGGCCGACGCCGAAGGCGTCGCCAGCTCCCACACCGTCCCGCCCGAGGTCGCCCACATCGCGTCGTCCGGCCCGAAGCACTCGCCGTCACGCCCGAGCAGCGACTCGGGGGAGGGCGCCTGGGTCTGCGCGGCGGGGTCCCAGCTCCACCAGCGCCCCTCGCGCTGGGTGTAGAACGTGCCCCCGGTGAGCACCATCCCGTCCCCTCCGAGCTCTCCGCAGAAGGTCGCGTCGGGGCCGAGCGTCATCGGCGCGTTGATACGCGTGCGCCGCGCTCCGCTGATCTGCCAGAGCTCACCACCCGCGAGCATGTCCGCGCGCGTCGCCGACCACGCCCGCATCGTCGACTCCTCGGGCAGCTCCAACACCACCTCGGACACCGCCACATCCGGCTCCACCTCGGGGTCCCACACGCGAACCCTCGTGCCTCCTTCGACCTCCGAGAGCATCCACGCGTGCCCTTCGGGGCTCACGGCTCCCAGTCGCTCGCCGTCTCCGAGTCGTACGCACAGAGCGCTCGTCGGGCTCCCGTTTGTGGACAGCGCCGCGAGCTCCCCGGGCTCGGCGCCGACCTCCTCCCCGCCCACGCCCGAGTCCTCTCCTGGGGCGACCACGCCCGAGTCGGCGCCCGCGTCCTGCCCAGACGCGTCCTGCATGACCTCGACGCGGCTCCTGGGGACCGGGTCCTCCTCCATCGGGCAGCCGCACACGAGCGCCGTGAGCGTGACCCAGACCATGTGTTTGTGATTGGAGCTTACCATCTGACCACCACCTTCGGTTCGCTCGCCGCGGTCCACTATGGACCTCGACGCATGACGATGTAGAGGACGACGAGGCCTCGCGCGATACGTCGATCGTGCTGGGCCCTTTCGATCCTCACACCGTGCCGGACGTCCGCGTGCGGGGGACACTCGGACGTCGTACACCGTGTGGTGGGAACTCGATGGGTTGTGCGTTGTAAGCCTTCTACGAGGAAAAGAATGCACCCCTTTCGGTCTCGATGTCAAACGAGGTAGGTGTGAAAATGCAGTGCGTAAACAGGCGTTTGTACGCGCCTGATGTCCTCGGAAAAGAGAAGCGGCGCCTCTCGCGAGGCGCCGCTTCTCTTCGACGTGTTTCGTTTGGACGAGTTCGCAGTCAGGCCGCGTCGGTAGGCTCCTCGCCGCCCGAGGTGGCCGCGAGTTTGTCCTCCTTCGACTCCACGAGCAGCTTCTTCTGGTAGCGCGACTGCGCGAGGTCGACCAGGACCAGCACGCCGATCGAGAAGTAGAAGGTCGTCTTGGTCATCGCCTCGACCGGGTGGTCGAAGAAGTTCAGGTGCGCCAGGTGCCCGCCCTCCGAGATCAGCATGATGCCGACGATGAACAGGATGAACAGGCCCATGACCTCGTACATGCGGTTCTTCTGGAGGAACTCCGCCACGTGATCCGCCAGCGCGATCATCATGATGCCCGAGATCACGATCGCCGTGGCCATGACCCAGAACACGTGCGTGAGCGCCATCGCGCTCAGGATCGAGTCGAAGCTGAACACGAGGTTCATCACCAGGATCCAGCCGACCGCCGTGGCGAACGTGCGCTGGCCCTTGGTCTCGTCCCCGTGGCCGTCGAGGTCGTCGATGGCCATCATGTGCGAGATCTCCTTGACCGCCGTGTAGATGATGAACAATCCACCACCCAGCACGATCAACGAGTGCCCCGTGAAGTGCCCCGACATGAAGCTGAAGTTGAAGCCGAAGAGCTCGGTCTGGAATCGCTCGACCGCGTGCAACACGACGAAGAGCAGGACGATGCGCAGGATGATCGCCAGCCCGATGCCGTACTGGCGCACCTTCTTCTGCGCCTCCTTTCCCGGCACCCGCTTCGACTCGAGCGAGATGTAGAGCAGGTTGTCGAAGCCCAACACGGCCTGCAACAGCACGAGCATCAGCAGCGTGAAGAGGTTGTTCGCGAGCGTGGGCTCGGCGGCCGTCTTGACCGCGCCTGCGGCCTCCGGGACCGTCGCGAGAATTCCCAGCATGTCCATGGCGAGGATGCCATCCATCCGGCGCCTCCTGTTCGAGGTGGTCGATTCTACGTTCGTTTCTGTGACGCCAGATTGTGGTGCGCGGTCCCCGACATGTCGAGCAGGAACCCGCGGTTACTCTCCCCCTCGGGCATAACGCCGGTTGCGGGGACCCGCCGACTCCCGCGAAGATGTCTCGGTACACCGACCCGGAGGCTCCCCGTGACCCAGACCATCGAGTTCTTCTTCGAGCTCAGCTCTCCCTACAGCTACCTCGCCGCGACCCAGATCCACGCGCTCGCCGAGCGCGCCGGCGCATCGGTCGTCTGGAGGCCGTTCCTCCTGGGCGCCATCTTCAAGGCCCAGGGCGCCTCGCTCCCCGCGAGCAACCCCCAGAAGGCCGCCTACATGCTCCAAGACCTCGGCCGCTGGTCGCGCCACTACGGCGTCCCGCTGAACTTCCCGTCCCGCTTCCCCATCAACGCCGTAAAGGGACACCTGTCTCTTATACACATCTGACGCTGCCGACGATCTACT
>CAJXPN010000935.1 GCA_913058025.1 uncultured Myxococcales bacterium
ATCATCGACGAGGCGGAGTCCGAGCACGCCGCGCACGGGCTGCTGGCGTACTGCACGCGCGCGGGGACGAAGCGGACATGGGCGATCGCGCAGCTCCGGCGGCTGCTCGAGCGCGGCGACGGGCGCGCGGCGATCGAGCGCGCGCTCGGGGCGCAGCGCGAGGGGGTCGCGGCGTTCGTGCGCGCTGAGGTCCTCGAGCACGAGGTCGTCCACGCCAAACGCGAGGACGCGCCCGAGTGGGCGGCCTGCCTGCTCGCTGCGGCCGACGACGGGGAGGTGCCCTCGTGGGTCACGGCGGACGAGCTCCCGGAGCTCGTGGACGCGGAGACCGGGCGCGCGCTCCCGCGGGCGTGCTCGACGGGCCTGCTCGTGTTGGACGACGCGATGGACACGCGCGATCGGGTCGAGCCCGCGCTGGAGCGGCTCACGCGCGAGTCGGTCACGCGCCTCGTGGACGCCATGATGCGGCAGTGGTTCTACGCGACGAGCGTGACGCCAGGGCCGATCAAGTTGCTCGCGATGAGGGCCATGAAGCGCACGACAGCCCTCGACTACCTCGAGTACGGCCGGCCGATGGAGTGGGTCGCCAGGTTCCCGACCCCCTCGGGCGTGGCGCTGTTGGAGGGCTACGCGAGCGCGAAGGGCTCCCCGCACTTCCATGGGTACGTGCGCGATCGGGCGATCGACCTCCTCGGAGAGGTCGACTCGCCCGAGGCGCTGGGCGCGGCAGCGCGCGTCGCCAGCCAGAGCCGCTACGAGGACACGAGGACGCGCGCGGTGAAGGCGTTCACCAGGGGGCGCAGGCGCCTGAAGCTGAGCGAGGAGGAGGCGCGAGACTACGCGGTCTCGTCGTTCGGGCTGAACGCGCGCGGTGCGCGTGACTTCGACTACGGGGCGCGCGTGATCCGCATGAAGGTCGAGTCGGGAGAGCTCGTCTTCGAGGACCTCGTGAGCGGCAAGGTCTACGCGAACGCGCCCAGGGGCCTCAAATCAGACGACGTCGACCAGGTCACCGCCGCGCGCGCCATCTTCGACGTCACCGTCAAGCCGCTGCGCGCCGAGCTCCAGCTCCAGCGCGCTCGCCTCGAGTCCGCGATGCTCGGCGCGCGCCGCTGGCGCGCGCCCTGGTGGACGCAGGGGGTCCTGGGGCACCCCATCCTCGGTCCGCTGGCGCGCGGGCTCGTGTGGGAGGTCCGGCGTGAGCGCGAGCTCGTTGCGCTCGCCAGGCCGACCGAGGACGGCGGCCTGATCGACGCCGGCATGGACGACGTCGCGCTCGAGGACGGCGACACGCTCTCGCTGGCGCACCCGCTCCACATGCCGCAGGAGTCGCTGAGGGGTTGGGTCGAGCACATGCTCGGCTTCGAGGTCGTCCAGCCCTTCGACCAGATCGCCCGCGCGACGTCCTCCCCGGAGGCCGCGCTCGACCTCATCCAATCGGCCGCGCGATCCCGGGTCGGCTTCGAGCAGCGCACCCTGCGCGCGCTCGCGAGAGGGCTGATGGGGAGCTACTCGAACGCGTCGGTGCGCGCGAACGGCGTGCTCGTGTTCACGCTGCGGCCCAAGGACTCGATCAGCGTGATCTTCACGTCGAGCAGCTCCAACGAGTCGCCCCAGTTGGCGTGGATGAGGATCGGTGACGAGACGCTCTCGTGCGCGGAGCTCGAGCCGACCGCGCCGCTCGGGCCGCTTGCGTGGTCCGAGCTCGCGAGGATCGTCACGCGCGCGTCGACCCAGGCGTGAGCGCGACGCGTGCACACGCCGAGCGCGTTGGAGTCAATGTCCGTCGCACCGAACCGCCGACACGGGAGCACCCCCGATGAGAGAGCTCGAGACGCCCAGACACATCACCTTCGACGCCGACGTGGTCGAGGGCCTGGCCCAGCCCTGGCCTCGCTGGCCCATCGCCGCGACGCCTCGCCCCTTCGACCTGGACGCGTCCCTGGAGCTCGCGGTGAGGGCCCAGTCGACATACTGGCTCGGCGACGGGCTGCTCGAGGAGCTCCTGCCGGCGCGAGACGGGCTCCTCTCGCAGGCGGAGGCCGCGTTCTGGGTGGCGCTGCTGAGCGAGCCCGACTTCCCATACGCGGACGTCGCGACGCCCGAGTGGATGCGGGCGCGGGCGTCCGAGTTCGGGGGCGACCCGACCGCGGAGGAGGCGCTCGCGCGGCTGCGCGGCTCGAAGAACTCGGGAGATATCCAGGACGACGCCGCGCGGACCCTGATGCGAGCGTTGCGCGCGCTCGCGCCCTGGGCGCGCGTCTTCGAGGTCGTCCTCGAGGTCCTGGACAGGGACTCGGCCGGGTACGTGCTCCCCCACCTCGGCTACTGCCCGGAGCACGAGCGCGAGGAGGCGGCCGCGATCGCCCTCGAAGGCGCCTGGGGCTACTCCGCCGCGCAGTGGATCAGCCAAAGCCACTTCCTGATCTGCTCGGGGCTGCCCACGCCCGAGGTCGTCGCCGCCGCGATCGACGCGGCGCGCACCTACGACAGGATCCACGACGCCGACGGCCTCCATGAGCTCTCGCTCACGTGCAGAGACCACGCGCGCGTCGACGCGATGATTCGGGAGCTGCCGATCTTCTGGGAGCCGCGGCATGTACTCCTCTACGTCTCGCGGCGCGGCCTGGGTGACCTCGACGCGTTCCTCGACGCCGCGATGACCTACCACCCGGACCCCAGGCGACCGCTGCCCGAGACGCTCGCGATGTTCGAGCACGTCAAGGCGCCCGAGGTCGTCGCGAGGCTCCAACCCCACATCTGTCTCTTATACACATCTCCGAGCCCACGAGACAGGCAGAAATCTCGT
>CAJXPN010000936.1 GCA_913058025.1 uncultured Myxococcales bacterium
GTCCCCGTCCTCCTGCGCAGCGTCGACGGCAGGCGCTGGACCCTCGCCTCCCTCCCCTCCGACTACACGCCGATGAACACCGAACTCGGCGCCCCACAGCCCTCCTCTCCCGCGCTCTCGGGCGCGCCGATATCGCCGGCGCTCACGCTCCGTCTGCTCTCGAGCGGCGGCTCCCTCTACATCGTCGACGCCACGAAGGTCTGGCGCCACGAGCGCCCCGAGGACTCGCCTACGGCCTCGTCCTGGCAGGAGGTCTCGCTCGAGGGCGTCGACCTCGAGCGCGCGTCGGTGCGGCTCCAGCTCCCCGCCTCACTTCGCCACTACCTGCCAGCATCGGACGCGAGACCCTACGAGCTCCTGACCGTGTTGACCGACCAGGTCCTCATCTACAGGCGCCCCGAAGACACCCAGACCTTCGTCCTGATCCACGCGCAGCCACGCCTCGACCGCGCCATCGTCGCGCCAGGAGACGGAGAGGACGTCTTCGCGCTGACCCACGACGCCATCCTCGCGTCTCGCGACGAGGGCGAGCGGTGGGACACGCTCAGGCCGAACGCCGCGTCGCCGCTGTCCGCGCTCGCGGTCCTCGATGGCGACACGCGCGTCCTCGTCGTGGGCGCCGAGGACGGCTCGATCTGGCAAGGCGAAGAGGGCGGCCGCACGTGGACCCGCACGCGTGACCCCGACCCCGACGGCCGCGCCGTGCACGACCTGATCACCCACGGCAAGCCCTCCGCGCTCTACGCCGCGACCTCGGGTCAGGGCGTGCTCCGCTCGACCGATCGGGGCGCCACCTGGGCTCCGATGAGCCGCGGGCTCGACGCTGCGAAGGCATCCGCGATGGCCCCGGGGCCATCTGGAGGGGCGCTCGTCGGCACGGACGCGGGCCTCTTCGAGCTCAAACGCGACGCCGGGGTGTCCTCCTGGCGGCGGCTCCACTCTCGCTCGACGACGGCCATCCTGTCCTCCGACGAGGTCACCCTCTCGGGGACGCGCGGCGGAGACATCGTCGCAGGGAACGAGGCGACGTGGGCGACGCTCCAGGCGTTCGCGCAGGCGCCCGCTCAACCCCTCCGACACCGCGGCGCCTGGGCCGGGCTCTCCTCGAGCCCGACCGCGGTCGCCCAGATCACCAGGCGGCCCGGCGGGAGCGACCTCGTCGCCACGTCGAGCGAGGGCGGCGTCGCGACCTCCAGCGACGGCACGACCTGGGACATCGAACCCCACGACCCCGCCCTCGGAGAGGCCCTCGGGCGCGCGCCGGTGCTCTCCGAGCTGACCTCGAGTGACGGCACACGCTTCGCCCTCAGCGGCCCCAGCGAACTCGTCCCCGCGCAGGTGTGGAGGAGACGACGGGGCCGATGGAGCGCCGTCCACGCCCTCCCTGGCGCCCCCACGAGCGCGTTCATGTTCGCCACGAACGAGTCGCTCTGGCTCGCGCACGGCGCGAACCTCGAGCGCTCGACCGACGGCAAGGACTGGCTCCCCGTCGAGGTCCCATGGAGCGACCGCGCCGTCGTCGCGGCGAGGTCCGACGGCGCTCGCCTCGAGCTCACGCTCATGGGCGAGCGCAGCCACGATCTCTACGTCCTCGAAGACGGCGAGGTCGTCGCCCGCCACGTCCTCACGTTCGACTCGGGCTGGAACCCCGCAGAGCCACGCGACGTCCTGCTCACCGACGACCAGGTGTTCGCGCTCACTCCCGATGGCGTCTTCGCCTCCTCGCTCGAGGCGTCGCGACGCGAGCTCCCCCGCGGTGCCTCCGTCTTCCTCGTGATCGGCGCGACCATTCTCATGGCGCTCGGTGGCTTCGCCGTGATGCGGCGCGGCCGCCACCGAAGGCTTTGAAATCACACCTGCCAACATGCGAAACTCCATCCGCTGGTGTACAACACCTTAACGACGAGCCATCCATAGCGCCGCGACGCACCGACATACTGGTGGAACCGGGCGCGGCGGCATCCCGACGCACGCGAGCGACTCACATGTCCGACATGACCTCTCCCTCGTTCTCCCCGCGACTCCTCATCGGCCTCACCGCGCTCGCGCTCTCGAGCGCCTGCGCCCCGGCCGCGCTCACCGACCCTGGAACCATCGGCGCAGACGGCGGCGGCGGCGGCGGCGGCGCAGACGGCGGCGGCGAGTCGATCAACCCGTTCGACGGCGACGCCCAGGCGATCCTCGACGGGAAGCAGCTCTACGACGACAACGGCTGCAAGAACTGCCACGGAGACGACGGCCGCAGTGCGACCTTCAAGGACCTCCTCGTCAGCGCCACGGACTCCACCGAGCAGCAGATCTTCGACGCCATGAAGGACGGCGTCCCTGGCACCGCCATGGTCTCCTACTCCTCGACGCTGAGCGACGACGACATCTGGAAGATCACGTCCTGGGTCACCTCGCTCGCCGATGACGGCGGCGGCGGCGGCGTGACCAACCCGTTCGAGGGCGACGCCACAGAGGCGACCGCCGGAAAGGTCGTCTACGACGCCAACGGCTGCACCAACTGCCACGGCGCCGACGGCAAGAGCACCAGCTTCAAGGACCTCTCGGTCAGCGCAACGGCGGCCTCCAACGAGGTCCTCTTCGACGCCATCGCCGTCGGCGTCCCGGGGACCGCCATGGTCGCCTACGGCTCGCAGATCGACGAGGACGACACCTGGAGGATCGTCACGTGGATTCGCACCATAGAGTGATCCCCGTCGCCGCCCTGCTCTCCCTCGCCTCCTCCCCCGCGCTCGCGCAAGAGACCGCCGCGGTCGAGGTCGACTCGGCGCCTCCCCCCGCCTCGAGCTTCTCGCT
>CAJXPN010000937.1 GCA_913058025.1 uncultured Myxococcales bacterium
TCGTGGGCTCGGAGATGTGTATAAGAGACAGTGCGCTGGGCGGCCGCCTGCGGGCTCCTCTACGCGGTCCACTTCGGGGCGTGGGTCTGGTCGCTCACGCTCACGAGCGTGGCCGCGTCGGTCACGCTCGTGACGGCGACGCCGCTCGCGCTCGCGCTGATCGCGCTTGCCACTGGCGAGGACCTGCCCGCGCCGCGCCAGCGCGCCGCGCTCGCCGTGGCGACGCTCGGGGTCGTGGTGATCGGTTGGGCGGACCTGTCGCTGAGCGCCGACGCGCTCGTGGGCGACGCGCTCGCGCTGCTCGGGGCGCTCGCGATGGCGCTCTACCTCCTGGCCGTACGGCGCCTCGGAGAGGTCGACGCGTTGGCGTTCATGGGGACCGCGTGTGGCTTCGGCGCGGCCGCGCTGGGGGCGGTCGCGCTCGCGGCGGGCGTCTCGCTCGAGGTCACGGGCTCCGCGCTCGTCTACCTCGCGCTCGCGGCGGCCATCCCACAGCTCATCGGCCACACGCTCCTGACCTGGTCGGTCCGCCACGTCACGCCCACGGTCGCTGGCCTCGCCACGTTGGGAGAGCCCGTGGGCGCGGCCGCGCTCGGCCTGATCTGGCTGCGCGAGCCAATCTCTGCGCCGACCGCGGTCGGGTGCGCCATCACGCTCGCTGCGCTCGCCCTCTCGCTGATGCCGCGACGAGCCTCTTGACCGCATGGTCAATGGCGGAGCGGTGGGTGTGGCAAGTCGAGTAGCCGGCATGTGTGGTGCATGTGCCACACAAGTGCGGGGTATCTTTGCCTCACTCGTCTCTTGTGTGGCATCCGCGCTACGGGGTCGAGTTGCCACTTGTGAGGTTCGTGGTGGTTTTGTTCTTTTGTTTCAGTGGTTTGAGGTGGTGCCTGTAGACCCTGGCACACCGGCTGCACTGGGGGTGGGGCGCGAAACGCACAACACTGGATATGAAGGAGCGAAGGAATGATGAGCACGGGCAGGATGATGGCGCTTGCGGGCCTCGCGGCGGTCTCGATCTTCGGCGCGACGGCGTGCACGTCCGAGATGGAGATCTCGGGGTCTGCGACGGGGCTGGGCGAGGGCGAGCTCGGCGCGCTCGAGCAGGAGTCTGCGCTCATCGACGGCACGCTCACGTTGGACCGCGCCGAGATCGGCGCGCTCTACTTCGACGGCGGCCTGTGTACCGCGACGCTCATCTCCGACCGGGTCATCGTCACCGCGCGCCACTGCGTCGGCTACACGACCTGCGAGTCCGACCGCTGCGCCGAGGGCTACAACGCCACCGCCGTCTTCAAGGACGACGCGGGCAAGGAGCACTATTACGGCGTCCAGCGCTTCACGAGCTTCTACACGGACGGCCGCCTGAGCGAAGGCCAGGCGGTCGAGTCGATCAACTACCTGGACACGCGCCGCGACGACTACTGGCTCTCCGACGACGTGGCCGTGGCGCTGCTGGAGCGCCCGGTCGACCCGAGCGTGGCCACGCCGTCGAACATCATCGAGCGCGAGCCCTCGGTCGGCGCGGACCTGACGGTCTGGGGCTACGGGTGCACTCAACGCGGGGGCCGCTCCGACGCGCGCAAGCGCTACCGCGACTTCTCGGTCGGCGAGCGCAGCGACAACCTCTGCCCGGGCGACTCGGGTGGCCCGGTCACCACGGGCCGCGACGGCGACGTCCTCTTCGTGAACTCGGCGTACACCATCGCGCGTGACTCGCGCGACGTGTTCGCCGACGTGACCTACTTCTACGATCAGGTCGAGGCGGAGGTGGAGCTCTGGGGCGAGACGCTGGGTGGAACGCCCGTCCCCGACGCGCCCGCCGACACGCCCGACCCGGTCCAGCCCCCGACGCAGGCGCCTTCGCCCATCGTCGCGGCGACGACCCAGCCGATCTTCGTGCCGGACGGCTCGGGCACGTCGCGCAGCGTCACGCTCGACGCGCCCTTCGCCATCGGCTCCATCGACGTCGACGTCACCATCTCACACAGCCGCCCGCTCGACCTCGGCTTCGTGCTCCGCGCGCCGGACGGCTCGGGCGTGTTGTACGGCGACTACGGCGTGGACAACTCGACCTCACGCTCCTTCAGCATCGACGACTTCGCAGGCTACCCGGCCGCGGGGACCTGGACGCTGGAGTTCTACGACGTGTATGGCCGCTACGCCGGCTCGATCTCGTCGCTGCGCATCTCTTTCAACCCCTGACGCGGCACCGCCTGCGCGGGGAACGATGACCCGGCTCGCATCGACGAGCTGTTGGCGACAAGGCGGCGCTCTCCCGACAGGGGGAGCGCCGTCTTGTTTCGAGCCCGTGTTCGCGTCTATGGTCGTGCGTTCATGACGCGAGGTAGAGGACAGGTAAGAGAGGGGCTCATGGGCCAGGAGATCGTGTTCGCATATCCGGGGTTCGAGTCGCTGGCCGCAGCGCTCGCGCGTGAGGACGGCGTGTTGGGGCAGGCGCACCTGAGGGCGTTCCCCGACGGCGAGATCAGCGTGAGGGTGGACACGCCAGTGGATGGCGCGCGCGCCACGATCGTGTGCGGGCTCCAGCGCCCCGACCGTTGCTTCCTCGGGCTCGCCATGCTCGCCGAGACTCTGCGCGACCTCGGGGTCAGGCGGCTCATGCTCGTGGCTCCCTATCTGAGCTACATGCGCCAGGACGAGCGCTTTCGCCCTGGCGAGGGCGTCACCTCGCGCTACTTCGCGCGCCTCATCGGGGAGCTGTTCGACGGGCTCGTCACGATGGATCCACACCCTGTCTCTTATACACATCTCCGAGCCCACGAGACAGGCAGAAATCT
>CAJXPN010000938.1 GCA_913058025.1 uncultured Myxococcales bacterium
TCGTGGGCTCGGAGATGTGTATAAGAGACAGCTTCGAGCCCTCCCTCGCCGTCTCCCCCGAGGAGCCCGGCCGCGAGGAGATCTGCGCGAGGCTCGGGCGCGAGCGCTCGCACCTCGTCAACTACATGGCGCTGATACGTCACCGCGGCTTCCAGGACGATCCGACGTCCGCCAACCGCTACCACGGCGCGCGCACCGGGATGATCACCGAGCTGACCTTCGAGGCGGTCGTCGTCGACTCGACGTGCCGCGCCCGGCTCGTCTCACTGGGGGCGCTCACGAAGGTCCGCGAGGAGCTCGAGTCCTACCGCGCCAAGGCCGAGGCCGCCGAGGCCTGCTACGAGGAGAAGGGCAGCGCGATCAGGTGCCGCCGCACGCTGGGCGAGCTGGACAGTCAGGGCGCGCGCGTGCGCGCTCTCGTCTGGGATCCCGTCGAGGAGGCGATCGACGCGGGCGCGAAGAAGAAGACGTCCAGGCGACGCGTCACGTCCAAGGGGACGGTCTACGTCGTCCCGGACGACAAGCTCACGCTGGTCCCGCTCGACGGCCTCCCCTACGAAGACGGCTCCTACGTCATCGAGCGGCGCGCCATCACGCTGCTTCCCTACTCCCTCGCGCTCGCCTCGACGCCGCGTGACCTCGAGCACATCAAGGGGGCCTCACGAGGCGGCCGCGGCGCGTTCGTCCTGGGCGACGTCGACTACGGCGAGGGCGCGCTCGGGGGCACCGCGCTCGGCGCGCTCCGCACGTGCAACAAGCGAGGGTGCACGGCCGCCGAGCCCGACGTGGCGCGCGCCGCGCTCGCGAGCGTGCGCGGCACCAGCGCCCCGATGTCCTCGGAGTGCGTGGCCCAGAGCAACTGGGGCGCGCTGCGCACCGAGGCGCTCGGGGTCGCTGAACTCCTGAGCGGCACGTTCGGGCGCGACGTCCTGCTCTCCACGGGAGACGGCGCCACCGAGTTCGTCGCGCGCACGCTCCTCCCGGGGCGACGCGTCATCCACCTCGCCACGCATGGGTTCTTCTCGACCTCGGCGCCGTGCCTGCTCAACGCCTCCCGGCCGATCCGCGACCTCGTCGACGCCTTCGTGGGGGACGAGCCTCGGGTCGACTTCACCAAGCTGGGCGCCGTCGTGCTCGCCGGCGCCAACGCCAAGAGCGTCGACCCACGCGACGACGGCCTCCTCAACGGCGCCGACATCGCCTCGCTCGACCTCACCAGCGCCGAGCTCGTCGTCCTCTCGGCCTGCCAGACCGCGCTGGGCATCGAGGTCGCGGGCGAGGGCTCGTTCGGCCTGACGCGAGGCTTCGTGCTCGCCGGCGCGCGCGACGTCGTCGGCTCGCTCTGGCAGGTCCCCTCCCAACCCACCGCCGACCTCTTCCGAGACATGTACACGGG
The DNA here is from genome assembly GCA_913058025.1 of uncultured Myxococcales bacterium. Taxonomy (GTDB): domain Bacteria; phylum Myxococcota_A; class Bradymonadia; order Bradymonadales; family Bradymonadaceae; genus CAJXPN01. The sequence goes on from CAJXPN010000938.1 coordinate 1,397, forward strand.
GATGATGTCCAAGCGCACACGCGACGCGCCGCCCCAGGCGCTCCGGCGCGCCAAGCTCAAGGCGATCGATCGCGCGCGCGCCGCGGGCGTAAGCGCGTCCTCCTTCCTCTGGGCAGCCTTCGTCCCGCTGCGCTCGCGACGGTGACGGACGCGCGTCCGGGCGCGCCGGCCGATCAGGCGCGTGGGCGCATGGACAAGCCCGGCCGAAGCTCACATAGTCGTTCGTATGAGACGACATAGGAGCCGAGTACATGCACAGAACAGCGCACCTGATCTTGAGCGCCTCGATCTCCCTCGCGACGTCTTGCGACCTCTTCTCGAGCATAGAGGCGCCCGGTGAGGCCGACCTCGACCTGGGCACGGACGCGGGGATCTACGCCGACGCGAGCCCCACGGACGCCGCCGGACCTGCTCCGGCCTGCGTCGAGGGCGAGGCTTCGGAGTGCCCTGAAGGCGACATCTGCTTCGCTGGAGGGTGCGAGCAGATCTGCAAGTTCGGCGCCCCGCCAAGGGTCACTCAGGAGATCCTGTCGCCCACCTTCGTCGCGTGCGCGGGCGACACGGTCTGCGTGCCCTCGCTCGAGCAAAATGACAACCGCTTCGGCGCGTGCGTCGCGCCTGACGTCGCCGACGCGCGCAGACGCGGGGCGGGCTGTGAGTCCGCCGCGACCGAGCCCACCTACTGCAACCAGCTCCTCGGGGACAGCGACGCGGTGTGTGAGGACGACCTCTGCATCTTGCCTTGCGCGAGCGACAGCGACTGCTCGAACGACGAGCTCTGCATCTCCGGCGCAGACGACGCAGGCAACCAGGAGACGGAGGGCGCGTGCGTCCCCTTGCTTTGTGGGGACACGCCCGACCCGGACGCCACCTGCGCCCAGTTTTTCAACCTGCTCGACGCCCCCCACCCGGGCGGCGACGAAGAGGCGCCCTTCACCAGGAACGACGCGTACTGCCTGAGCAAACAGTGCTACATCCGCGTCCAGGGCGAGGCCGAGGTCGCGTGCGTCGACACCAGCGCGTGCGGGGACGAGCAGGTGTGTGTGGACGAGACGTACTGCATGGACACGTGCGAGTCGGACGATGACTGCGACGAGCTCGCCTGCGCGTACACGCTGCCAGCGGACGAGGACATCTCCAGCGACACCGACGACATCAGCGCTTACGTGTGCGTGGACTACGGTCTCATCAACTTCGGACAGATCGCCGACCCGATCGCGTCCTGTGAATCTCTCCGCGACGCCGAGTTCGGCCCGGCGTCCTGGGATCGTGGCACAGGCGAGTGCGTCTACGGCTCGCGCAGCTTCAGCGGGACGGTCCGCTACGCCTTCATCCAGGATACGACCTTCGAGTGCCTGTCTCTTATACACATCTGACGCTGCCGACGATCTACTCTGTGTAGAT
>CAJXPN010000939.1 GCA_913058025.1 uncultured Myxococcales bacterium
TCGTCGGCAGCGTCAGATGTGTATAAGAGACAGCTCGTCACCACGCTGCGCGATGAAGGCGGCCAGGGTCGCTACCACGACGAGTGGTTCGAGCTGATCTGGCGCCACGCCATCGCGACGTTCCCCGCGGCGCTCACGATGAGACGCAAGGCGCCTACGATCGCGGTGAGCGCGTCCGCGGGGTGGTTCATCGGGCGCGATGGCGCGCGCGTCGAGCTGACGCACCGCAAGCAGCTCCACCGCCTCTTCGAGGCGCTGGTCTCACATCACGAGCGGTGCGAACCAGGCGGACTCGACACGTTCGCGCTCTTCGCGCTCGGCTGGCCCGGGGAGACCATCGCGCTCTCGGCGATGAGGAACAGAGTCTACGTCGGGATCTCGAACCTCCGCCGCCTCGGCCTCGAGCACTGGCTCGTCAGGAGCGCGAACGGGTACGCGCTCTCGCCCGAACTCTCCGTCGTCCGGCTCAGAGAAGCGTGAGCGCGGCGCGCCTTCGAGCGTGACCCGAAAGCGCCCCGCGTGGTATCTGCGCGGGAGTTTTCGGTGCGCGTGATTAGAGTCACCAGCGCCGGTTTTTGGCTCAAGAATACTCGATTCGATTCGAAGCAGCAGGAGACGTCGACATGTACGATCTGGTGGTCATTGGTTCTGGTCCTGGCGGTTACATCGCGGCGATCCGCGCGGCGCAGCTCGGCATGAAGGTCGCGTGCGTCGAGCGCTACGCGACCTACGGGGGCACGTGCCTCAACGTCGGGTGCATCCCGTCCAAGGCGATGCTCGAGTCGAGCGAGCGCTACCATGAGGTCAAGCACTCGTACGACGACCACGGCATCGAGGTCTCCGCGGTCTCGCTCAACCTGGCCAAGATGCTCGATCGCAAGAACGGCGTGGTCGAGGCGTCGACCAACGGCATCAACTACCTGTTCAACAAGAACGGCATCGACGGCCTCCGCGGCCACGGCTCGTTCGTCGACAAGAACACGATCAAGATCACCAAGGACGACGGCACGTCCGAGACGATCCAGGCCAAGCGCACGATCATCGCCACGGGCTCCAAGCCAGTGAGCCTCCCGAGCATCACGATCGACAAGGACCGCATCATCGACTCGACCGGCGCGCTCGAGCTCACGGAGGTGCCCGAGCACCTGATCGTGATCGGCGCGGGCGTGATCGGCCTCGAGCTCGGCTCGGTCTGGGCCCGCCTGGGCGCCAAGGTCACCGTGCTCGAGTACATGCCCAAGATCCTCGCCGGGGCCGACGACGAGGTCTCCAAGCTCGCCAAGCGCGTCTTCAGCAAGCAGGGCATCGACTTCGTGCTCGAGGCCAAGGTCACCGGCGCAGAGGCCGGCGCCGACTCCGTCACGGTGACCTACGAGGACAAGAAGGGGGAGACGCAGAGCATCAGCGGCGACCGCCTGCTCGTGTCCATCGGGCGCCGCGCCTACACGGACAAGCTGGGCCTCGAGGCCATCGGCCTGGAGACCGACAAGCGCGGCCGCGTCGAGGTCGACCACGACTTCCAGACCGGCGTCGAGGGCGTCTACGCCATCGGCGACGTGATCGCGGGCGCGATGCTCGCGCACAAGGCCGAGGAAGAAGGTGTCGTGTGCGTCGAGAAGATGCACGGAATCGGCGCCCACATCAACTACGACGCCATCCCCGACGTGGTCTACACCGAGCCCGAGGTCGCCAGCGTCGGCAAGACCGAGCAGCAGCTCAAGGCGGAGGGCATCCCGTTCAAGAAGGGCAAGTTCCCCTTCAGCGCCAACGGCCGCGCCCGCGCGCTCAACGCGACCGACGGCTTCGTCAAGATCCTCGCGCACGCCGAGACCGACCGCATCCTGGGCGCCCACATCATCGGCATCCGCGCCGGCGACATGATCGCCGAGCTCGCCGTGGCCATGGAGTTCGGCGCGTCCTCGGAGGACATCGCGCGCTCTTCCCACGCGCACCCGACGCTCGCCGAGATCGTCAAGGAGGCCGCGCTCGGCGTCGAGGGCCGCTCGCTCAACATCTGAGCCGAGCTCACGGGCACGAGGGCTCATGACCCAGCGCGCACGCGCGCGCCATGAGCCCGCGCGCGGCCTCCCTGTCCTGTGGGACGGTCGCGCCGTCGCGGTACATCACGGAGAGGTGGGCGCAGGCGAGGCCATCTCCCGCGTCGCACGCGCGGCCAAAGAGCCTGCGCGCAGAGAGGGCGTCCTTCGGGACGCCCTCTCCTCGTTGGAGCGCCCACCCGAGCGCGGTGCACCCTGCCCGCGCGCCCAGGCGACATCCTCGCCGGTACAACAGCGCCGCGAGCGCGGGCCGGCGCGCGACGCCGTCGCCGAACGCGTAGCGCGCGCCCAGCCGCACACAGTCAGGGGCGCGTCTCCGGGCGCAACCCGCGCGGGCGCGCCCTGCGAGCGCAGCGGGTGCCTCGGCGGCCACGGGCGCAACCGTCGCGGCCGGCGACGGCGCGGAGTCGGAGGGTCTGGGTGTTGGGGTGGCGGCGCATGAGGCGAGGAGCCACGCCGCGGCGATCAGCGCGAGGGGTTCACGCGACATGACCACGGGGGGCGCCCCGGAGCGATGTGCCATGCAGGCGGGCGAACGCGGAGACGCGATCGACGTGCGCGGGGTTCTCCAGGTCGTGGCTGTGGCCGAAGCCTGGAGACACGATGAGCGTGGAGCGCGGGATGAGCGCGGCCATCTCGCGCTGCTGCTCTGCCGGGAAGATCACGTCGTCGGCGCCCGCGCTGATGAGTACGGGGACGGACAGGTCGGTGAGGAGCTCGCGGTGATCCAGCGTGATGAGC
>CAJXPN010000940.1 GCA_913058025.1 uncultured Myxococcales bacterium
CAGATTGGCCGCGAGGCCAACCTGCGGGGGGAGTCCCCCGCACGAGGTCGTGCACCACCCCGCGCACAGACCCGCGAACCACCGAGCCTGTTCGAGCGCTCGACCGAGCCCCCCGCTCGCGGGGGGCAGCAGATTGGCCGCGCGGCCAACCTGCGGGGGGAGTCCCCCGAACGAGGTCGTGCACCACCCCACCTCCAGACAGGCCGGGAGGAGCTCCCCCGCACGAGGTGGTGCACTCCCATACGTCGAGGCCACGCGGGAGGCGTTTCATCCCCAAGGTCGTGCGACACCTCACGCACAGGTCAGGCCCATACTCGGGTGGTGCGCGCGCGAAAGTTTGAATAGGGTCGTGTCGCGCGACGTCAGTGTACGGATGAGCTCATTTCAAGCGCTTGCTGCATCGATGGCGGCGCGTTCGATTGTATCGTTATGGAGGTGTGAAGTGTTCCAGAAGACGTGTTGGCAGGTGGTCTGCGCGGCGGTCGTGGTGGTTGGGGCGCTGGGGTGTTCGCCGACGTACGTGTCGGACGCCGACGCGCCCGAACTCGACAGCTACACGATGAGCTTGCGCTTCGACCGCAAGGATCTCGATCGTCTCTACGACGACAACATCAAGGAGCTCCTGGGGTCGGGGATCGCGAAGCAGTGGGAGCGCCAGGCGGCGATGGGCAAGTCGCCCGTGCTCGCGGTGCTTCCGATGAGGAACGAGACGAGCGAGCACATCCAGACGGACGCGCTGCTCTCGAAGTTCGAGACGGACCTGGTCAACAAGAGCCCGGCGGACGTGATCGAGTACAGGGATCAGCCCAACAACATGGCCGAGGTGCGCCGGCAGATGGACGCGAACTACGACCCGAACAGGGTCGCGCAGTTCGGCCGCCAGCTCGGCGTGCAGTACATCGTGACGGGGAAGGTCTACGACGTCTCCGAGCGCGTGGGCGACGAGAAGCGCGTGCAGTACTTCATGTTCGTGCGCGTGATCGAGGTCGAGACCTCGGCGATCAAGTTCCAGAACGAGTCCAAGATCACGAAGGCGCTGGTGCGCTGAGTGTCGGTCTCGCGTTCGTTCATCAGGAGAGGTGCGCCCACGTGGGGACCTTTAAGACATCGATCGTGAGGGCGCGCGTGGCAGCTGCCGTGATGGCGCTGTGCGCGTGGGGTGTGTGCGGGGCGTCGGGGTGCGCCTCGTACTCCGAGGAGATGAAGGCCGCGCAGTTCTCGATCGCGTCGGGGGAGATCGGGGAGGCGATCAAGTTCCTGAACCGCCGGCTCGAGGTCGATGGGATCCAGCAGGTGCCGGCCGAGCTCGACAGCAACGGCACGCTGCTGTTGCTCGAGCGGGCGACGCTGTTGCAGTCGCAGCGCAACTACGAGATGTCGGCGCGCGACATGATGGAGGTCGACGGGAAGCTCGAGTGGTTCGACATCGACGGTGAGGGGCTCGACGACATCGCGTCGTACTTCTACAGCGACGACGTGAAGGCGTACCGCGCGCCTGCGTACGAGCGCATGTTGTTGAACACGATGAACCTGCTGAACTTCGTGGGGATGGGTGACCTGGAGGGCGCGCGTGTGGAGGCGAGGCGCTTCAAGCTGCTCGAGGAGTACTACCTGGACGACGACGGGAAGGCGCTGGTGCCGGACCTGATCATGCTGGGGAACTACGTGTCGGGGGCGGTGTTCGAGGCGTCGGCGGACTACGAGCAGGCGCTGAGGCTGTACGTGAGGGCGTGGACGTTCGGGATGCGCAGCCCCGACCTGAAGGATCGACTCAGGGATCTCGCGAGGTTGACGGCGTTCAGGCCGCCGGACGCGAACACGTCGTTCTTCGACGGGATCTATGAGGACGCGCAGTTCGCGGGGGCGATCTCGGTGGACGAGTACCGCGCGAAGCATCAGCGCGGGGACACGCTGGTGATCGTCCAGTACGGGGTGGCGCCGTACAAGAAGGCGGTGCGCGTGGAGGCGGGGCTCGCGCTGGGGATGGCGTCGTCGAGGAGGATGACGGGGCCGTCGAGGCAGCGGACGGTGCAGCTGATCTCGCAGGGTGCGATCGAGGGGGTGAACTTCCCGCAGCTCACGGACGAGTGGCTGCCGGTGCGCGACACGGGCTCTGCGAGCCTGGTGGTGGACGGGAACCGGGTGCCGTTGGCGTTGGGTATGGACGTCGGCGTGGCGGTGGGTCGCGCGTGGGGCAGGATCGAGGGCGTGGTGATGGCGGCGGCGCTCACGAGGATGCTCACGCGCGCGGTGGTCGGTGGCGTGGGCCGCGCGGCGGCTACGGCGGCGGCCGCGAGCGGTGACGCGAGGGCTGGCGCTGTGGGCGCGCTGGGTTGGCTCGCTGCGACGGGCGCGCAGGTCGCGATGCGCGCGGCGGACGTGCCGGACACGCGGAGTTGGACGACGCTGCCGGAGTACATCCGTGTGGGGCGCGTGCAGCTGGGGCGAGGTCTGCACACGGCGGAGGTGAACGTGGTGGGGCGTTCGGACCGCCAGCGCGTGCCGATATGGCCGGGCAGGCTGAACCTGATCAATTTTTCGAGGTTACGTTAACGAAGGTCGCAGGGGCCCGAGGCCCCGGCGCGGCATGTATGGAGGCGAGCGGTATGAACGAGGGCAACGTGAGAGGCGCGCGGGTGGCCGCGGCGGTATGTGCGCTGTTGGTGATGGGCGTGGGCGAGCGGGCGTTCGCGCTCGACGGCTACGAGGATCGCAGGGGCCTGTTCGTGGGCGCGGGCCTGGGCCTGTCTCTTATACACATCTGACGCTGCCGACGATCTACTCTGTGTAGA
>CAJXPN010000941.1 GCA_913058025.1 uncultured Myxococcales bacterium
ATACGAGATTTCTGCCTGTCTCGTGGGCTCGGAGATGTGTATAAGAGACAGCAGGGGGGTCGTTCACGGGGCGGACCGTGATGGTGACCGTGGCGCTCGAGAAGAGCTGCCCGTCGGAGACCACGAAGGTGATGGCGTCGGCGCCCGAGAAGCGTGGGTTGGGCGTGTAGGTCACGTTCGGCGGCGCGCCGGTGACCATGCCGTTCGTGGCGACGCCGGTGACGTCGTAGAGGAACGAGGCGGCCGCGGTGTCGACGTCGGTCGCCGCGAACACGATCGCCCTCGGGGTGTCCTCCTCCACGACGATCGACTGCGGTATCGCCACGGGGGCGTCGTTGACCTGGGTGACGTTGACGTCGACGGAGCCCTGGACGGTGTTCGTGCCATCACTCACCTCGTAAGAGATGGTGTCCATGCCGCTGAAGTCGGCGTCGGGGGCGTAGCTGATGACGTCACCGGCGATGCTGATGGTGCCATTTGGGGGATGGCTCTGGAACGAATAGACGAGGGACGTCGGCAGGGTGTCCGGGTCGTCGGCGGTCACGGTGATGTCCCTCGAGCCGTCCTCTACGACCGTGACCGTGGGCGTGGTGAGTGGGACGGGCGGGTCGTCGACCTCGACGACGTGGACCTCTCCGGCGTCGAGCGCGAGCGCGTCGCGGCCGGGGGCGCCGACCACGGCGCGGTCGGCCGAGAGGGCCATCGCGGCGCCGAACCCGTCGCCCATCGCGGCGCCGGGGAGGGTCATGGCCGCCTGGGTCACCGCCCACGGGTTCGTCCCCAGGCGCGAGTACGCCTGGACCTTCCCGCCGGACGCGCCGGGCGCGCCGACGAGGAGGAGGTCGCCGTCGATGGCCACGCTGGCGCCGAACTGGGTCGAGGGCGACGTGTCCTCGAGGGTCTGCTTCAGGCTCGATGTGTTGAAGCTCGCGTTGATGCCGAACACGTACGCGCGGCCGAGGAGCATCGAGGGCGGGCTGCCCATCGTGGGCAGCAGGCCCGGCTCGCCCACGACGACCTCGGCCGGCGTCGCGGCGATCGATTGGCCGAAGCGGCCGTCGACGCGTGCGTCGAGGTTGCGGTCGAAGCTGTTGTCCGACGTCATGAAGGACGGGATACCCCACCCCAGCGTGCCGAACTCGGTGGGGTCGCTGGTCCAGAAGTAGACGGCGCCACCGCCCACCTTTCCGGAGCGGGCGTCGCCCGGGGCGCCCGCGAAGAGGACATCGTCGGCGACCGCGAGGGACTCCCCCAGCCGCGCGTCTTCGGTCACGAGGCCCTCGGCCTCGAGCATGGCCAGGACGTGGGAGACGTAGTGGTAGGCCGTGACGCGCCCCGTGCGTCCGTTCGGGAAGGCGATGGCGCCAGGGGCCCCCGCGAAGACGACGGGGTGCTTGAGCGCGACGCTCTTGCCGAGCTCGTTGTCGTCCCAGTCCACGATGTCGACGTGTGAGCGCTCATGGACCCAGGTGTTCGACTGGAGCTCGAAGACGGAGACGCGACCACCTCGCGCGTGCGAGGTCGACCCGCCGTTGCCTCCCTGGCGGCCAGGAGATCCGACGGCGAGGCGCTCGCCCTCCAGGGCGACGGCCCAACCGGCGTTGTCCCCGGGCGCGACGCCAGGGGCCGACGCCCTGGAGAGGAACACCCAGCCGGCGTCCGGGTCCCACTCGTACGTGTAGAACGCGCCCGCATCCTGGCCCGCGAAGTCGTCGAAGGGCGCGCCGACGACGAGGAGGTCACCGTCGGTGTCCACGGAGAACCCGAAGCGGTCGTTGGCCGAGTCCAGGGAGGTGCGGTTGCCATCGAGCGTGAACGTGCGGACGAAGACGGGGTCGACGGTGACGGGGTAGGCGAGGTCCTCGGGCGTGGCCACGTCGACGACGAAGCCGGCGTCGCTCGGGCGCATCGACGCCTCGAGCCAACGGCCGCGGGCGTCCCAGGCCATCAGGCGCTCGTAGCGAAGCGTCGCGCCGGCGGAGGTGAGCGTGAGCGCGCGGTCTCCGGCGGCGCGCACCTGGGCGCCCTCGACGGCGACCTCGAGGCGCAGGGTGTCGCCCTCGCGGGCGGGCGCGCGCTCGATGGTGAAGCCGTGCATGAGCCCCTGGTCGCCGGTGTCGTACCACTCGGAGACGCCGTCCGAGGAGAGCGTCGCGCGGGCGCCCTCGACCTCGAGCTTGGCCTGGGAGGTCGGCTCGAGGTGGCCTGGCCTGCCGTAGGCGCGCAGGCGCATCGCGGCCTGCCAGCCGTCCTCGGCCGTGGACTCCAGGCGCACCGACCCGGGCGCGAGCGTGGCGACGAGCTCGGAGCCCGCGCTCCGGGCGAGCGCGAGCTCGGGCGACACGCGCAGGACCTCGAGGGGGCCGAGCTCGCTCTGGAGGAGCTCGATCCGGTCGAGGTCGTCGCGTGTCGGCTCGAGCTCGCGCTCCTGGGCGCTGCACGCCGCGAGCACACACAGTAGGGGCCAGACCTTCGTCGGCGTCACGCGCATCGCTGTCTCCTCGAACATGTTCGCAAGGTTTCTCGTGCCGCCACTCTGCCACGAGTCGAGGGTCTTCGCGAACTGCGCGCGCGGCGGCAGGGGCGCGATAACCTGCGCGCGCCAGGCAACTGTGGTAGACGGAATTTACCGCGCGCGCGTGGCGCGCGACCCCCGAACGACGCAGCACGAAGCACCCCAGAGAGCGCAACACGATGTCGAAGATCACGAACACGTTGAGCGCCTGGGCGTGGGCGCTGTCTCTTATACACATCTCCGAGCCCACGAGACAGGCAGAAATCTCGTA
>CAJXPN010000942.1 GCA_913058025.1 uncultured Myxococcales bacterium
GCGATCCCAACGAGACACGACCTCGTGCTCGCGCTCCTCTCGAGCTATGCTGCGATACCTCTCAACTCGCTGGTCCTGCTGTCCTTTTCGCTTAACCGGACACGTATGCCATCTGCTCGCTGAATTCGTCCCCTGTTCATCTCGTGCTCCTGATCGCGAATGTGATCCTACTCTCAACGTCTACAAGGTCTGGCATCACTGCCTTCGGGTTCATCTCGAAGGCATGATGAAAGAGGTCGTGCCCCCGCGAAGCTTGAAGTTGATCGAGGAGACCCGGACGGCGTCGGTGAAGAGGTACTCGAGGCCGTCGAACTCCTCTCTGAGCTTGGCAGCCGTCTCCACGGTCGTGAGCTTCTCGACCTTGAGCAGATACTCGCCGCGCGCCTCGATGGCCTCCTGCTTACGCCGAATTGCCGGATCGAGATCGGCGAGCTCCGGCTCATGTCGCGTGAGCTTGCAGGGGAACCTGTAGTCGAAGAATTCCGGGGGAGCAAAGTCCATGGGCGAAGTGCCTGGTATGGGCCATTCGATCGATGTCCATCCCACACAGAACGCGAACATCGGCGCTCTTTTGGGGTCGGCGGGCTTGTCCCGGTCACCTGGATGGAGCCGCCCGAGTCCAGGCTGGACGATGATGGGCGCGCCGCCAGGGAGCGTGAAGTGGATCGTTCCAAAGCTGTAGAGTTCGCCGCGTCCTATGTGCTCGAAGGTGTACTCCCTCTTCAGGATCTCGATCGCCTCACTCGGAGTCTTGTCCGAGCGGGACCCCACAAGCTCATAAGCACGGTGGAAAACCTCCATGTGTCGTTCGCGCTCCTCCTCGGAGAGGTCATCGAAGAGGCGCCTGGAGCCATCCCAACCCACGGGCCTGTAGCCACACGCGATGCCTGGGCTTGGGATCTCGGGGCCGGGGGTGTCCGAAGGCATATGACCCTCGGGCGGGTAGTAGGCGCCCTTCCAGTCCTTGCACAGCTCCTCGAGCGTCTGCCCTCGCCACGCGTCTTCGGCCTCCTTCTCGGGGGGCGCCGGCGGCGTGGCCGCGCCCTCGAGCTCACCTTCGATGGGCGCGGCGGCCTGGCTCGACGCCTCGACGCGCTCACCCTCCGGGGAGCCCTTCGAACAGCCCAGGGCCACCACCGCGAGCCCAAGGAACAAGGCGGGGGCGCCGAGCGAAGTCTGTCGTGTGGTCGTCTTCATCTGCTCGTCTCATCGTGTTCGAGGTGCGGGCTCGCGTGAGCCCTGGGATCGTATCATAGACGTCCAGGGCTCACGCGAGCCCGCACCTCGGGTCCGCGTGTGGGGCGCCCTGTCTGTCTCATTCAGCGTGCTCAACGAACAGGTCGCGATCGTTGATGTGTCTGCTCCCTTCATCATGTCTGCGTGGCCCCCTCGACGCTCAAAATCCACTCGCATGAACCAGACCCAGATCCTACACTGGGCTCTCTACACGACACAAAGAGAGGGGGGGGACAGATGAGACAGCCACAGACGATCGGATACGCCGGCCCCTCGCGGCGTGGAATGGGCTACATCGACGAGCTCGTGGGGCGCCAAAAGAAGGTCTCACGCTGGATCGTCGCCGTGATGATCACCAACGTCCCCGTCTCCCTGTGGCGGGTGGTCTACGTCCCGGGCGTCGGGCGAAGGTCTGTCGAAGACCTCCCCGTCATGCTCGTCTCGTTGGTGTTCCTGCTCGCCGGCACGATCTCGTCCATTCTCGCCACGATCGCCTGGATGAAGTGGCTCAGGCGCGCCTACGCCAACCTCCCCGATGTGCTGGGCATCGAGGTCGAGTCGACCCCGGGCGCGCTCGTATGGAGCTACTTCATCCCGCTCGTCCAACACGTCCTGCCCTACCTCCACGTCGCCGAGATCTGGAAGAAGACGGCCCCGGAGCGAGAGGCCCAGGATCGAAGTGACGTCCAGATCTGGTGGCTCTTCTTCACCTCCCACCTCCTGTTCTCCTACTTCAAGACGTGGACCAGGGCCGACTTCACCGGCACCTCACAGCTCGTCATCCAACTCATGGGCATCCTCGTGACCGTCGCCTCTGGCGTGTTCGCCATCAAGGTCACGCGCCAGCTCACAGACTTCCAGCTCGCCCTGTCGCGTGGCTCGAACCACGCGCTTTCCCGGCACACGTCTCATGGCCCCACAGGCCCCACAGGCCCCACAGGCCCGACGGGGCCGACGGGGCCGACGGGGCCGACGGGGCCGACGGGGCCGACGGGGTCGCGAAGCCCAACGGGGTGACTCGACCGACGCGCTCCATCACTTCCTACGACCGCATTGCGAACATCGAACAGTAAGGGGACACATGCACAACACACTCGAGACACACGACAGCGGGATGGGTTCGACCATCCCAAACGCCCGATTCATCCACCACATGCTCGTCCCACTCGCGGCGCTGGCGCTCCTGGGGTCGTCGTGCGCCGGGTGTGAGCCCGAGCCTGGTGCCGACCCCGACTCCGGGGACGTGCGCCCGGACTCCGGGCGCGCCGACGTCGACGCGGCGCCGGACGCAGACACCGGGACCGACGCCGAGGTCGATGCAGGCCCCGTGGAGGAGTGCGGGGGCGGCGAGGACGAGGACGGGGACGGGTGGGTGGACTGCGACGACCCGGACTGCTCGGGTGATGTGGCCTGCGAGGGCATCTCACCCGACCCGAGCGCGCTCGCGCCGCCGACGGGCAAGGGCGACGTGCTCGAGCGTTACGGCTTCGTCTTCACTCCTGTCTCTTATACACATCTCCGAGCCCACGAGACAGGCAGAAATCTC
>CAJXPN010000943.1 GCA_913058025.1 uncultured Myxococcales bacterium
CGCTTCTTCCCCGCCCTGTTGCAGCACGCGATCAGCCCGTGCGCCGCGTGCTCGGCCGGCGCCTCGTCGATGTGCGCGCGCACACAGGTTCCCCACCTGCCACCCTTGCTGGCCAACGGCTGGAGCTGGGCGATCATCTCGGGCGCAGCGATCGTGAGCGCGCGGCGGAGCGCGTCGAATCCTGGGCGGTCCTTGCGAGGCTTGAGCCCCGCGCTCATGAGCGGGTCGATGCACGCGTAGCCGAAGCGCGCGAACATCTTGTCGACGTCGCCCTCGCTCACCCTGAAGTCCAGGCTCTTGAAGACCTTCGTGAAGGTACCGATATCGGTGAGCATGTAGACGAGCTCGTTGGCTGGGACCCACTGGATGGGCTCGGGCTTTTCGTGCAGCACCTTCCAGGCCTCGAAGTAGCGCACGATGAGGTCCTGGATCGGCGCCACGAGGAGGAGCTGGATCGACCCGTAGGTGAGCTCGAAGGAGCTCATCGTCGAGAAATCGACCCCCGCGAAGACCTCGCGCGCCAGCGCCTTTGCGCGCTCACACTCCGCCTCGGGCGCAGGCCCCATGCCCTCGACGAACGTGTACAGGCCATCGAGCGGCAGACGCGTCATCGCGTGCTCGAACGCCTGCGCCCAGGGCACGTACCAACGCATCGCCCGGCCCATGCACTTGTAGACCTCTCTGGCAGCCGACGACGTCGGGTCCGTCTGCTCGAACAGCGGGGCGCAAAGGTCGAGGAACGCCTCGGCCTCGATGCCTACCTCGACCCTGCCCGAGTGCTCGGCGACCCAGCTCGGCAGAGGGTGCTCTCGATTCTCGGGGTCCCTGACGCCTTCGGGCAGGTCACCCGTGACGAACTCCTGGGAGGTGAGCAACGACGCCCAGAACGCCTGCTCCTCCGGGACCATGTGTCCGTCGCGCTTCTCGCCGATGCGCTCGACGCTCAGCCCGAAGAACCACATGGGGTAGCGGTTCGTCGCGGCGACCGCGATGGCGGCGTCGCGGTCGAACGGCTCGGGCTGCGAGGCGACCGGCCACGTGGGCCAACCTGCGCGCCAACGCGACAGGTCCTTCTCGGCCAGTCCGTGGGTCCTGGGGTGTTCCAGCTCGATCTTCAGCATCGCGGCCTCGCTCGGTCGTGGTCGTCTCAATCCTCGAGCAGCGCTCGGCGCAGCACCCGAAGCGCTTCGGATCTGAGCACACGCTCCAGCGTTGCATACGACAGGCTGCCTTGCCCACCGACGCCCAGTGGCTCGCCCATGTACTTCGTGTGCAGGTAGGTCATCGGAGAGTTCCTGTCTTTGGAGGACGTCCTCTCGAGCTCGAACTCGAGCCTGTCCGTGAGCGTATAGGTCGTGGTGACGCGACCGTAGCGCGAAGTCTCCACGAGTTTGCCCGCGCGCGGCCCCATGATCTTGCGGAGCACCTTCGGAGACAGGTGCGCGCGCTCGTGTTCGAGCGCCGACAGCATCTCCGTATCTGCGTCGTCGAGCAGATACGACGCGCGGCCGAGCTGCTCGAAGGGCTGCGTGATTTCGAAGCTGGACAGGTGCTCGGACCACGAGCCCAGCTGCTCGCCCAGCTCGAGCGGATGCGCGATCCTCACGATCTCGGTGTCCTCGGGCCAGGGCGCGTCCTCGAGGTCGACCGTCAGTAGGGAGCCATCGCTCGTCGGCCGCGCGAACGCTCGCGGACCCCCTGGCGGCTTCACCGTCCAGACGAGCCTCGTCGCCATCGCGCCGAGCAGCGGGTGCCCTGCGATGTGTTCGCGCCAGTGCCTCGCCTTCCAGTTCACGCGAAGCACCATGTCCTCTTCGAACGCCATGACCTGCGCGCGGAGCGTCGCGCTCAGGGGTTTGTGAACCAACGAGAGCTCGGCCGAGGACGCGGCGACACGGTCCGCGTCGTCTCGGCGGGTGCCCTTGGGTGCGCGCGATGACGCCTTCCCCGTGCTCAGGTCCACGTACTCGAGCGAGGCCCCTGAGACCCGCAGGCGGATCGTCCTGGGTCCGTAGTCGAAGTCACGCTCGCCGTGGGCGTCGAGGCCGAACGTGGGGATCGCCATATGGCACAGCTCGTCGCGCCTGACGCGGCGCCGCTTCATCTCCTGCTTCACCGCTCGCGCGCAGACGGACTTGACCGAGGGGCGCCCCGTCTCTTCGAGGCGGAGCGTGGCCGCGAGCGCCTCGACGGAGTCGATCGCTGCGAGCGTCTCGGCGGCGTGCGTGAGGAGCCAGGCAGGATCATCCAGGCGTCGGTTTGGCAACCGCTTGGTGCGTACGTAGTCCTCGAGCGCGGCGACTCCGGCGGCGCTCGGGAACCTGCCGAGCCAGTCTATCGGGCGCGCGTCGGCGATCGTGTGGGCGCTCGCGCCATCGCCCAGGCTCGGCGCCGCGCACCACAGCGCCATCAGGTCGAGCGCCAGCGCGCTCAACGACTCCTCCGTGAGGCGCTCGCGAAGCACCTCGTCGAAGCGTCGCGCCGAGGTCTTCTCGGGCACCTCGGCGAGGTCTCGGTACGATAGACCCCTCGCACACGAATCGGGCAGGGCGATCCCTCCTCTGGTGATCAGCGGCGAGAGCTCGCCGTCGCGCAACCACCGAGGAGGCTCAAGGAGCTCGCAAGCCTCGGCGAGCGCGATGGCCCAGGCGGGTGCGTCCTCGATCGGGACCCGGTCGAACGGGCCCTCGTGGTCGAGGACCTCGGCGCGCACGAAGTCGGAGGTCGCCTTCTTCCACTGCGTGAGCGCGGCCTCGATGGCCTGGACGCCGTCGGCGCGATC
>CAJXPN010000944.1 GCA_913058025.1 uncultured Myxococcales bacterium
TGGCAGGCTCGAAGGCGTCTGCGTGGGACGCGCCGTGATCGGCGGCCTCGAACCCCGACGCGCTCATCGCGCCGAGCTCATCGAGCGAGGCGTCCCACAGCCGAGGCGCCTCGCCCTCCCCTTCGGCGCCCCACGAGGGGAGCTCGCCGAGCGCGGCGCGCTCCTCCGACAGCCCGCCGACCTCGTCCAGCGACGTCGACACCTCGGGCTCGCTCAAGCTCCACGACTCCTCCTCCCAGGCCGAGAGCTCCTCGACCTCCGCGGCCGCCTCCATACCCGAGGGCGCCTCCAGTTCCTCGAGCGCCCCGAGCTCCTCACCGCCGACCTCGTCCAGCGCGAGCGGGGCGAGCGGGGCGAGCGGGGCGAGCGGGGCGAGCCCGCCCTCACCAGCAACCGAAACACCTTCCAGTTCAGACAGATACGAAGGCTCATGAGCCGCGAGGTCGGCGATCGGAGGGAGCCCGCCATTCCCAATGGGCTCGAGCTCCTCCGGTGTGTGCGGGTCGGCCTCCTCGGGTTCTTCACCTTCACCGAGCGGCTCCGTCTGGCCTCCCGACTCCTCGATGGCATCGCTCACGCCGTGTGCTTCCACCGGGTCGTCGGCGGGTGACGCGTCGTCATTCGGCGCGTCGTCACTCGGCGCGTCGTCATGCTGCCCTTCGACCACCAGCTCGGCGGCAGGCAGCTCTTCAGCGGATGCGTCGACCGGGAGCTCCTCGGCGGACGCGTCGACGGGCGAGTCCATCGCCTCATCGAAGGCTGCGTCGAGGTCGACGGCGGGCTCGGGCTCGGGCTCCGGGGCGGGCGCTGGAGGCTCCTCGACGACCGGAGGTTCCGGCTCGGGCGCAGGATCAGGAGCCGTGACAGGCGCCGCGACAGGCGCCGCGACAGGAGCAGGCGCTGCCACAGGAGCAGGCGCTGCCACAGGAGTAGGCGCAGGCACCGCGACGGGCGCCGCGACAGGAGCCGGAGCGGGCGCGGTCGGCGCGGCAGGGGAGGTCAGCTCGGATCGCCGTTCACCGGGCTTTTTTTTTTCGGCCCCGCTCGGGTCGCCGTCGGGCATGTCGTCCTCGAGCAGGCCCTCGAGGTCCTTGAGGCGCTCGACGAGGAGGTCGATGCCGAGCATGGGCTCGAGCTGACACAGGCGCACGAGCGTCATCTCGAGGATGAGCTTGGGGTAGGGCGAGCGGCTCATCTGCTGGGCGCCGTCGACCATGACGGTGAAGAGGCGGTGGAGGAGCTCGGTGGGGCGGCCGGCGACGGACGCCTTGACCTGCTCGATCTCTCGCTCGGTGAGGTCGGTGACGCGCTCGGGGTTCTCGACCACGGAGACGACGGTGAGGTCGCGCAGGTGCTCGACGAACTCGGCGCCGAACTGGCCGAGGTCGTAGCCGTACGTGTGGACCTCGTCGAGGACCTGGAGCGCGGCCTGGGCGTCTCGCGCCAGCACGGCCTCGCCCAGCTCGAACAGGTGCTTCCGGTTGGCCACGCCCAGGATCTGGGTGACCTGCTCCTCGTCGATGGAGTCGCCGGCGAAGCTGATGACCTGGTCGAGCAGCGAGAGCGCGTCGCGCATGCCGCCGTTGGCCTGGCGCGCGATCAGCCCGAGGGCGCTCGCGTCGATCTGGAGGCCCTCCTTCTCGCGGATGTCGCTGAGGTGGCCGACGATGTCCTGCTGGCCGATGCGCTTGAAGTCGAAGCGCTGGCAGCGGCTCAGGATGGTCACCGGGATCTTCTGCGGCTCGGTCGTGGCGAAGATGAACTTCACGTGCTCGGGCGGCTCCTCGAGCGTCTTGAGCAAGGCGTTGAACGCCTCGGTCGTGAGCATGTGGACCTCGTCGATGATGTACACCTTGTACCGATCACGACTCGGCGCGTACCGCACGCCCTCCCGCAGCTCGCGGATCTCGTTGATGCCTCGGTTCGAGGCGCCATCGATCTCGAACACGTCGACCGACTGCCCCGCCGAGATCTCGACGCACGACGGGCACTTGTAGCAGGGGTTGTCCGTTGGCCCCTCATGGCAATTGAGCGCCTTGGCCAGGATGCGCGCCATGGACGTCTTGCCCACCCCTCGCGCGCCCGTGAACAGGTACGCGTGTGCGACCCGATCCTGTTCGATCGAGTTCTTCAGGGTCCGCGCCACGTGACCCTGGCCCACCACCTCTTCGAAGTGGTTCGGGCGCCACTTCCTCGCCAACACGATGTACGACACTGAAGTCCCTCTCTTCGACGTCGGCCGCGTCCGCGACCACTGCTCGAGCGCACCACTGCGCCGCTTCGCTCTACTACCACGTTCGCGCGCGCGCAGCGACGCCGCGATTTTCTTGGCGGTGTCCGACGTTGCGGTAAAACGATCGCAATACACATGAAGAGCAGCCCCGCCTGGCTGGCTCGTGCTGAACGCGCGTTTAGTATATGTCCCACGGATGGGAACGCAACGCTGTACCACGGAGGACACCATGTGCGGACGACTCGCGATGACCGACATCCCCTGGGCCGAACTGGCCCCGCTCTGGATGACCCCCGACGAGCTGAGCGACGGCGACGTCGTCATCAGAGCGGCGATCGCCGCCGACCTCGCCGCGCGCTACGCCGCCCCTCCCCGCTACAACGTCGCCCCGACCCAGGACCTGCTCACCGTGTCCAGCGGGCGCGGCGCCGGCGCGCTCGGTGACCCGCGCGACAACCACCAGGTCCGGCGGATGCGCTGGGGCCTGATCCCGCGCCTGTCTCTTATACACATCTCCGAGCCCACGAGACAGGCAGAAATCTCGT
>CAJXPN010000945.1 GCA_913058025.1 uncultured Myxococcales bacterium
CGGATGCCGTTGTTGTCGTCGCCGCCGCCTCCGCCGCCGCCTCCGCTGGTGTCGTCGGAGCAGGCGCACAGGGCGACGAGCGCGAGTGTGGTGAGCGCGCGCGCGGTGAGGCGCGCGGAGTAGTGGGAGGTGTTCATGGCTTAGACCGGTCGTGAGCGCGAGCGCGCGAGGTTTTATTTACTCATCGTCAACGGACGCATCCTACATCGAGGGTGGGTCGTTGTCGAAGCGTCAGGCCGGGCGGCGCCGTGTGGGCGAGGAAATTCCTTGTCATCCCCCCATGCACGACCTATCGTCGGGTGAGTAAAACCCTCACCCAAGATACCATTTTTCAAGGCCGCGCCCGATGGCGGGAGTAGGCCATGGTGCGGGGCGAACATGGTCAGCATAGGATGTCGAAGAAGATGGATCAGGACAGCAAACTCGGCGGCATCCGAGAGGTCATCGAGCAGGGCGCGTCACTCAAGGCATGGCGCGAAATATGCGCGATGTTGGAGCAGTGGGAGGACGAGGACGACCTCGAGACCCGCGTGCTCCCGATCGTAGACGAGCTGCTCATCGGCTGGGACGACACGCTTCGTTCCGCGCCGAGCTACTGGATCGACCCGCTCCTCGATGGGGAGCACGTGCCCCACTTCAAGGTGGTGCGTGCGTTGGACCTTCGCAGCAAGCACCTCGTCCTCGAGGACGCGGAGCTGTTGGCGGAGTCGCCCGAGCTCAAGTACATCCACTGGCTCAACCTCGCGTACAACGGCCTCCAAGACGAGGGGACGCGCGCGCTGGTGGGCTCGGAGATGATCGAGAACGTGCGCTGGATCGACCTCGCGGGGAACTCCGTGGGCATGATGGGGCTCAGGAGCATCTGCAACTCGCCCTACCTCGAGCACCTCGAGCACCTGGACATGACGGGCAACTGGGTCGACGACGACGGCGCCGTGATCATCGCGAACTCGAACAAGATGCCCGCGCTGCGCCGCCTCATCCTGCGCGGCAACCCGATCCACCCGGAGGGCGCCGAGGCGCTCGTCGCGTCGGAGCACCTGCACGAGTCCATCAAGGACAAGTGGCGCAACTTCTGAGTCGCGCTCTCGGCGCGCCGCGAATCGCCAATGTTCATGGGGGATCATGAGTGCTTTGAACGCGCGCGCGCTCACGCTATGATGCGCGCGTGTTTCGTGACCGCCATGCCCTGGAGCGCTCGATGCTTGAACGCACGACCCGTCTGACCCTCATCACCCTCTTCGCCGCCACCACGTGGGCCTGCTCGGGGCCCGAGCAGGATCCCCCCGAGGAGGATACGGGAGCTCGGGAGGACGGCGGCGTCGAGGCCGACGCGGGCGAGGACGTCGGAGAGGATGACGCCGGCGGCGACGCCAGCGCCGACGTGGGCGCCGACGCCGAGGACTACATCGAGCTGTCCGAGCGGCCCTGGGACGTCACCGTGATGGGCGACTACTGGATCGGCTACGACACGGACTCGATCACGTACATCGAGGAGCCCGACGGCAACGAGCGCACGATCAAGGTCGTGTACTGGTACCCCTCGCGTCGCACGACGGGCGGCGGCGTCGCGCGCTACTCCGACATCCTGTTCCGCCGCCCCAGCGACGAGAGCGTCCGGGTGCGCCGCGGCCTGGAGCTCGCGCGTGAGGACGGCCCCTTCCCGCTGCTGATCTTCTCCCACGGCAACGCCGGCCTGGCCGAGCAGAACTACTTCATGACCGAGCACTTCGCGTCCCACGGCTGGGTCGTGGCCTCCGTCGAGCATACGAACAACTCGATCTCGGACACGGACGGCTCGATCAATTTCAGGAGCGCGATCGATCGCCCCCAGGACATGAGCGCGCTGCTCGACTGGATCGAGGGGCTGCCCGCCGGGCACATCCTCAAGGACACGACGACCGATGACGTGGTCATGAGCGGCCACAGCTTCGGTGGGCTGACGACGCTGGCGAACGCGGGCGCGGCGTTCCCCGTCGAGAACCTCGAGGGCGCGTGCCAGCGCGAGGAGCTCGACCGCCGCATCTGCGAGCTCTTCAACGGCGACGAGGACATCGCGGCGCTGTTCTCCGAGGGCTTCCTCGACGCGCGCATCAAGGTCGCGATCCCGCAGGCGCCCGCGTCGGGCCAGATCTACCAGGAGGGCACGAGCGCGATCACGATGCCCACGCTGATGTTCACCGGCGGCCTGGACCGCTCGCTGCCCAACGAGGAGGACGGCGACGTCCTCTGGGACGCGATGGTCGGTGCGCAGCACATGCGCGTGGACGTGCTCCGCGGCGGGCACTTCACGTTCTCGAACATGTGCGACATCCTCCCCGGCATCGAGCTCGTGCGCACCGACGGCTGCGCCCCCGAGTTCATCGACCCGCCGATCGCCTACGGCTTGATCAACCACTACTCGCTGGCGTTCTCGCGCTACCACCTGTTCGGCGACGAGGAGGACCTCGCGCTGCTCACCGGTGAGGTGCAGCCGTACTCGGACGAGGTCGTGGTGTCGCGCAAGACCGCGGAGTGAGCCGAACGTACGAACGGTGATGAGAGGGCGAGTCCGGTAGGGCTCGCCCTCTCTCGTTCGGGGTTCGCGTAGGCGCCCCGTTCGAGAGGGAGCGCCGATGCGCTCGATTCTGTCACTGCTCATTTCGTTCGGGTTCCCACTTCTGGGGAACCGAGCAGCACTTCAGGCTGTTCTTGGTGTGGTTCGCGGATGGGAAGAGGACTGGGGGTGGGGTTGCGGCTCTGAAACTGGCTCTTATACACATCTGACGCTGCC
>CAJXPN010000946.1 GCA_913058025.1 uncultured Myxococcales bacterium
ACGCGGATCTTGGCTCGGGCGACGCGGGGGCGGTGGGAGATGCCGGGGCCGAGGCGTACGTGGCGAGGCCGCTGCGCGCGACGATCGACGAGGTCCAGCCGATGACGGGGATCGTGTTGTGGGAGGACGCGTGGGAGGGCCACGAGGTGAAGTCGAGCGGCGCCATCAGCCTGGAGTACGCCTACGTGGAGCCGAGCTCGATCGTGACGGGGGCGGACACCTACGACTGGGGCGGCTTCGACGCGATGCTCGACCGCGTGGCAGGGAGAGGCCACCAGGCGATCGTGCGCTTCTACTACACGTACCCGGGGCGCGAGACCGCCGTGCCCGATTACATCAAGGCGCGGCCAGGCTATGAGGAGACCCGCGGCCAGACCGAGGGGATGACCACGTGGTTCCCTGACTGGCGCGACGACGAGCTCGAGCGCGCACACCTCGCCTTCTACGACGCGTTCGCCGAGCGCTACGACGAGGACCCGAGGCTGGCGTTCTTGCAGGTCGGCTTCGGTCTCTGGGGCGAGTACCACATCTACGACGGCCCCCGAGAGCTCGGGCGGCACTTCCCGAGCAAGGCGTTTCAGGAGACGTTCCTGGAGCGCCTGGACGGGCGCCTCGGCGCGCTCGAGTGGAGCGTCTCGATCGACGCGGGCTCATCGAGTTACTCACCGTTGGCGGGCGACGACGCGTTGCTCGCGTTGGGCTTCGGGCTCTTCGACGACTCGTTCATGCACGCCGAGCACGGCGGCTACAACGAGGAGATGTGGGACGCGCTCGGCCACGCGACGCGTCATCTTCGCGCGCCGCACGGCGGCGAGCTCAGCTACTACACGGAGGGTGACCAGCGGGGCGCGCTCGACGCCGCGGGCCTCCACGGGAGGACGTACGAGGAGCTCAGCTCGCGGTTCCACGTCAGCTACATGATCGGGAACGACCAGCCCACGCACCAGGCCGTCGCGCGCATCCGCGAGGCCGGGATGGCCAACGGCTACAGGTTCGAGGTGACTCGCCTCGAGACGACCTCGGAGGCAGCGCGCGTGGAGGTCCACAACGCGGGGATCGCGCCGATCTACTACGACGCCTACGTCGCCGTGGACGGCGTGAGGGCGTCGCGCTCGCTCTCGGGGCTCGCCCCCGGCGAGCGCGAGGTCTTCGACGTGGCGCGCGGCGGCGACTCGCCGCGGGTCACGATCGAGTGCGACCGGCTCGTGGCCGGGCAGGTCATCGGGTTCGAGGCGGCGCTCGAGTGAGCGCCGGGTTTAGATCTGGGTGGTGAGGCTGACGGTGACGAGCCCATCGGACGAGGTGATCTCGACGGTGCCTGGAGCTGTGAGGTCGACGCGTGACCAGGTCGCGCAGGTGTCGTCGTTGCTCAGGCGATCCTGGTCGAGGACCTCCACACGGACCGCGCGTAGCTGGGTGTACGTGAACGTTCGGGACGCGCCTCCGACGGTCCAACCCTGTGCGGTGAGGGTGTTGTCGCAGCGATCACGTTCTCCCTTGTCCTTGTCATAGGACTGCCCACCGACGGTGACCTGTATGTAGGGGTCGGTGGGGTCGAAGGCGTCCTGGCAGCTCGCGTCGCAGTCGGTGCGCACCCAATTGACGATGAGCTGACGGCTGCAGTAGCCGTTGTCACACGAGCCGCTGCACGTGCCACACGACCCGCCACAGGAGTCGGCGCCGCACTCCCGCGCGCCGCACGCTGCGTCACAGCATGCGCCATCGGTGCACGTGCCCGAGTCGCACGCGGTGGGTTGCTCGAGGACAGCGCAGCCGTTGCTGTCGCTCGAGCAGCTCTGCTCGTCGGGTCCCGCGCATCGAGTCTGCCCTGGGGTGCAGGCGTCATCGCAGACGCAGGAGCCCGCCGAGCAGCTCTGATTCGGGTCGCAGCCGCAGTCGGCGAGGCACGTGGAGCATGTCTCTGCGCCATCGCATGTGCCGTCGCCGCAGGAGGACGACGTGGTCGTCTCACAGGTCGATGTGTCTGTGTCGCAGACCTGATCGTCCTGGCAATCCTGGTCGCGTACGCACTCGCCCGTGCCGCCAACCTCGAGTGGGTCCTCCGACGCGGAGTCGGTGATGGCGTCGGTCGGGGTGTCTGTAGGCACGGAGACGTCCGCTGCTCCATTCGCGTCACGCGTCACGCTGGCGTCGTCACCAGGAAACTCGAGTTCGGATGATGCGCACGCTTGTTGAAGCGCCAGCGTGAACGCGAGGAGGCATATGAGACGGTTCTGGTTCATTGGGCCGAGGGTAGCATCGCGCGCACGGGCATCGCCAGTGGGACGACGCTCAGGGCCGTCCGGTCGGCGCGTCCGCCTGAGCGACCGTGGCGTGGAGGACGAGCGTTGCGTCTGGCGCGTCGGTGAGGTGCGCGGTGAGCTCGAGCCGCTCGGCGCCGCGCGTGAAGCAGCGAGAGGTCGCCTCGGGCGCGGAGTCGGCCGCGTCGGCGCAGCGCGTCCAGCCAGCGGCTCGCATGCGCGCGTCGAGCGAGGAGAGGTGCTCGGGCAGCGCGGCGGCGCCGGCGGGGAGGTCGATCCGGGCGAGCCCGGCGGTCATGGCGCAGTAGGGTGCGCCGTCGGGGACGAGGGCGGCGAGCTGCTCGGGGAGCTCGCGGCCGACGTCCTCGGGGCGCGTGTCGGCGCAGGGCGCCTCGCGTGCCCCTCGCGGGATGGCGAGGAGGAGGACGAGGCAAACCGGGAGCGTGGTCGCGGCGATGAGGACGCCGCGTCGGTTTGGCGTGATGGCTCCGTCGTTCAAAGCGTGTTCGGGT
>CAJXPN010000947.1 GCA_913058025.1 uncultured Myxococcales bacterium
AGATTTCTGCCTGTCTCGTGGGCTCGGAGATGTGTATAAGAGACAGGTCGGAGTAGACGGGTCCCTTCTCGTCGAACACCTTGAGCACGCCGCCCTTGGCCATCGAACACACCGCGTAGTAGCGCGCCGTCTTCTTCACGAGCAGCTTGGCGTCGGGGAACCAGCGGGTGAACGGCTCGCGGTGCTCCTCGACGGTGCCGTGGCGCTCGGGGTTGTAGTCGAGCCAGGACTGCATCCAGTCGTAGACGTAGTGGGCGCACATCCGGTTGTCGTCGTTGTAGTAGCGGCGGCGCTCGGGCATCGACCTGCGCAGGTACGTCTCGGCGACGCGCCCTGCCGGCGGGTGCCACTTCGAGACGACCTCGAAGCCGTGCGGGTAGAAGTGGAACGTGTTCCTGCTCCCGTACTCGCCAGCGTAGGAGCCGTCCGGGTGCATGAAGTAGGTCGCGAAGTCGGAGGCGCGGCGCAGCGGCTCGACGAGCGTCTCGTCCCTGGACTTCGTGTAGAGCTTGCCCAGGAACGCGATCGAGCAGGAGTGGTAGCCGGGGTCGGCGCCCTCGTACTCCTGGAACCAGCCCTCGTCGTGCTGCCAGGAGAGCGTGATGTCGCGGAACGCGTTCGAGGCCCTCAGGTAGGTCGCGTCGCCCGTGATCATGTAGACGTTGTAGAGCGCGAGCGCGGCGAACGCCTGGTGGTTGGCGAGCTGGCCGGTCTCGTTGTGGGTCGCGAGCCAGTCGCCCCGCTTGCGGAAGAACTGGACGATGTCGGGGCGGTCGAGGTCGAGCTCGATGTAGCTCTCGGTCATCGCGTAGAGCGAGAACACGAGCGCGCCGAGCGCGCGCTCGAACGGGAAGTAGTCGTCACAGGACCCGTCGGGGTGCGACGTCTTCATCGCGAACTCGATCGAGGCGACCACGAGCTCCTTGAGCCGCTCGGCGCCCTGGTACGGGTTGCCCGGGAAGGGGTGCTTGTAGGCGAGCGCGAGCGGGAGGCAGAACTCCTGGTTCATCGCGCACGGGAAGTCGACGGTGCGGTAGTGCCAGAACTCGCGGTCGAAGCACCCGTAGGTCTGCGAGAAGCGGTTCTTGTCGATCATGAGGATGATGCGCGGGAGCGCGCGCAGCGCCTCGTAGGCGTACCAGTCGCGGTGGCCGGGCTCGGGCTGCGGGAAGCGGGGGCCGTCGGCCGGGTCGAAGCGCAGGGGTTCGTTCATGATCGGGTTCCTTTGTCGTCCGTGATCGCGCGTGAGGTAGGATCGTCTTCTAGACGATGAAAGGCCCAGTATCAACGCGCGCTGGCGGTCGTCTGGTGCGGCGCCGAGCGTGTGTGCTAGTAAGGTGCGCTCGCGCGATGCGCCCGCGCATGGTCCCTTTGAGCGTCTTCGAGGTCGGAAGAGATGGTGAAGTCGAACGGTGGCGGTTCCGAGAGTGAGTCTTCAGGCTTCGGCGTGGAGGGGCTCAGCATCGTCATCCCCGCGTACAACGAGGAGAACGGGATCGGACCGGTCCTCGAGGAGCTGCGCGGTGAGCTCGACGCGCTCGAGCTCACGATCCCGCTCGAGGTCATCATCGTCAACGACGGCTCGAGCGACGGCACGAGCGCGGCGATCGCGCCGCACGTGGGCGACCTGTTCAAGCTCGTCGAGCACCCCGTGAACAAGGGCTACGGCGCCTCGCTCAAGACCGGCATCCGCGCCGCGGAGCACCCCTGGATCCTGATCACCGACGCCGACGGCACCTACCCCAACGTCCACATCCCCGACGTGCTAGCCCACCGCGAGATGCACGACATGGTCGTGGGCGCGAGGATCGGCGACAACACGAACATCCCGCTGATCCGAAGGCCGCCCAAGTGGGTCCTGCGCAAGCTCGCGAGCGTGCTGAGCCAGCAGAACATCCCGGACCTGAACTCGGGCTTCCGCCTGATGCGAAAGAGCGTCGTCGAGCCGTTCTTCAACATCCTGCCCAACGGCTTCTCCTTCACGACCACGATCACGCTGGCGATGTTCTCGACCGGCCACGCCGTGAAGTACGTGCCGATCGACTATCTGAAGCGCGAGGGCAAGTCGAAGATCAGACCGATCGCCGACACCATCAACTTCCTCAAGCTCATCATCCGTACGATCATGTACTTCGATCCGCTGCGGATCTTCCTGCCGGTGACGGTCGCGCTGGCGCTGGCGTCGGTGGCCGTGGGCGTGGGGAGCTTCTACGCGGGTCGGCTCATGGACGTGACGACGGTGTTGCTCGCGATGACCTCGATCCAGGTGCTCGCGATCGGGATGCTCGCGGACATGCTCAACCGCCGCATCTCCTGACCGCGCGCAGATGTCGACCGAAGACCAGCTCATCGAGAGGGCGCGCCGCACGCGCCGCTTCTCCTGGAAGATCGCGCCGCTGTTCGTGATCACGGGGTTGGTCTGCGGCCTGCTCGTGTGGCGGGTGGCGGGGATGGAGTCGTTCGGGGACACGATCCGGGGCGCCTCGCCTACGGCGCTCGCCGGGCTCGTGGGGCTGATGTGCGTGATGCTGGTGATGTCGGCGCTGCGGTGGATGACGATCCTGCACGCGATGGGGGTGAAGCTCGGGCTGGGGCGCGCGCTGAGCGTGATCCTGTCGGTCTGGCCGTTCGCGCTGCTGACGCCGTCGCGGGCGGCTGACCTGCTGAGGGCGGTGGCGATCCGGGATCTGCTCCCGGTGGCGTCGGGGTCGTCGTCGGTGGTGGCCGAGAAGCTCGTGGACGTGCAGTCGCTGTGTATCCTTGGGACTGTCT
>CAJXPN010000948.1 GCA_913058025.1 uncultured Myxococcales bacterium
TCCCACCCCCACTACCCCGACCAGGTCCTCCTCGTGCGCTCGCACGAGGGGTTCCGCCTCCACAGCCGCCGCATGGTCGCGCGCGCCGAGGACGGCGCCGACGCGCGAACCATCGCGCGCAGCTTCTTCCGCCTGAAGTCAGCGATGCGCGGCCACGAGGCCTACGAAGAACAAAAGCTCTATCCCTACCTGGAGGCCCGCTGGCCGCTGTCATGCGACCCGCTGCGCGAGGGACACCACCAGCTCGACGCCGCGGAGGCCGACATCCTCAACGAGTTCCAGCGCTCCGATGGACCCGCCACGCCCGCGCTCGCCGACGCGCTGCGCCGTCATGACGAGGTCCTCCACGAGCACCTCGCCGAAGAAGAAGACGTCGTGATTCCGGCGCTCCTTGCGCTCACGCCCGACGAGTTCGCATCCTACTACCGACACGACATCCGCACGCTGCTCGCGCAGCTCGAGAGGGCCTGACATGGGAAAGTTGATAGACGGGGTGTGGCATGCCCACACCGAGCAGACCACGATCAGCAGCAAGGGCGACTTCGTCCGCGGGCGCACCTCGTTCCGCGACCGCGTCACGGCGGACGGGCCGCACACGCCAGACCCCGGCCGCTACCACCTCTGGGTCGCCCACAACTGCCCCTGGGCGCACCGCGCGATCATCGTGCGCAACCTGAAGGGGCTCACCGAGGACATCTCCATGACCGTCGCGCACTTCCGGCGCAACGATCAGGGCTGGTGGTTCCCCGAGGGCCTCGACGACCTCCAACCCGAGGACGGGCAGCTCCCGCTCCATCGCGTCTACTCGCTGGCCGACGGCACCTACAGCGGCAGCGCGACCGTACCGATCCTCTGGGATCGCGAGCTCCGCACCATCGTCAGCAACGAGTCGGCCGAGATCATCGAGATGCTCGACGACGAGATGGGCGACCCGGGCGTCGACCTCCGGCCCGTCGCGCTGCGCCCCGAGATCGACGAGGTCAACGCCTGGGTCTACGAGGACATCAACAACGGAGTCTACCGCGCCGGGTTCGCCCGCACCCAGGAGGCCTACGAGCGCGCCTACTACCCGCTCTTCGAGGCGCTCGACCGCGTCGACGCGCGCCTCGCGCGCCACCGCTACCTCGTCGGCGACACGCTCACGCTCGCCGACGTCCGCCTCTTCACCACGCTCATACGCTTCGACGCCGTCTACTTCAGCCACTTCAAGTGCAACCGCCAGCGCGTCACCGACTTCCAGCACCTCTGGCCCTACCTGCGCGACCTCTACCAGACGCCAGGCGTCGGCGAGACCGTCGACATCGACCTCTACAAGCGCGGCTACTACGGCCGCAGCCCGGGCATCAACCCCAGGGGCATCATCCCCGTCGGGCCCGTCATCGACTTCGGCGCGCCCCACGGCCGGGGCTGACACCCCGCCCACGACGAACCTCACGAACGACCCACACGACAGCCCCCCACGAAGCCGGAGCACCGAATGGGCCGACGCAGGAAGCTGCTCCCCCCGAAACCCTGTGAGAAGTGCGGCCAGCACGCGGACAGGCTCGTGCGCGTGAAGGAGAGCGCGCAGACCCCCTGGATCATGGTCTGCTACACGTGCTGGCCGGACATCGGCGAGGAGAACGAGGGGTACGAGTACGGCGGAGAGTGGCGCGCGAGTAAACGCCGTTGAGGTGGTCCCGCGTGGCCGGTCCGTTGTAGACGAGGTTCGGCGGGGGTAGACCCTCGACGCCCGACGGACGCAAGGAGACCTCTCATGCCCGGTTCACGCGCGGAGCTCACTCGGGGTGAGGACCTGACCGACGACACGCTCGACGCGCTGTACGCGATCCGAGCGACTCAGGTCCGACTCAAAGGCGAGGTGTCGACCGAACGCGACCGCGTCGGGTTCGACGCCGCGATGAGGCGGAGCACACACGTCTGCGTCCTCACGAACCTCGGCCGCACCGTGGGGTTCGTGTGCGCGGACCTCCGCCGCATCCATGAGCCGCGCGACGTGTGGCTGATGCACTTCCAGTACGCATTCATCGAGCCGGAGCACCGCGGGGGTGGAGACTACGCGCGCGTGTACCTGCGCGCCGTCATGGGTCGGCTCGCTCGCCACCCACGCTCCGAGCTCTATTACTATGGGGTGGCGTACCTGCCGAGCTTCGTGAGGACGTCGGCGTACGCCGACGAGATCGTGACGCTCCATGGCCCGAGCGGCGACCCTCGTGTCCAGCTCCTCGAGCACCTCACGCGCGCGCACGAAGGTGAGCGCTGGAGCAGCGAACGAGGCACCGTCTGGATGCCAACGATCCCTCCCGTGTGCGGCCGCGAGTGGAGCCGGGCCGACGATCGCGAGGCGGCCGCGCGCTACGAGAGCCTCAACCCGTCGTGGCGTGAGGGCTACTCGCTGCCGATCCTGGTGCGCGTCGACATGAAGACCGTCCTCTCGTCGCTGCGCCAGCTGACGCCGAGCGCCTTCGACGTGTTCAGGCGCGCTCGGACTGGGCGCCCTGGCGCCTCTCGTGGGCGGAGGGCGTGAGCGTTGGTCGTGGGGTTCGTGTGGTCCGGGGGTCTTTGGGGCGCGTCCGAGAGGGCGGCGAGTGTGTTTCGGGGCAGAAGCCCCCGCCGCCGCGCTGCGCGCTTGGCGCTTCGCGCGGTGAGCTCCGGACATCTCGCCTGTTCTTGCGGGGAGGTTCGCGTGTCTTTGACTGTGGGTGGAGGGCACGCGACTGCCCTCCCCGCCGCCGCCCTTCGGGCTTGGCGTTCCCCGCTGGGGAACTGGGT
>CAJXPN010000949.1 GCA_913058025.1 uncultured Myxococcales bacterium
CCTCACGTCGGCCGCGTGCGCCCGCACCTCGACGGGAGGTGCGGGCGCGGGGCGGGCGCACGCGGCCGACGTGAGGAACGCGACGGTGGCGAGCGCTTGATGCTTCATGACGTGGAGGCTAGCGTGCGAGGTCGTGGAGGGCGCGTCGCGCCCGTCCGCAGGTTAACACAGGCGAACCGGTGAGGCAGTGATGTGGGCTTTGTGGCCGTTGATGGTGGTCGTGGTGGTGGGGCAGCAGGCCACGCCTGACCCTCGAGCCGTCGAGGAGGGCGCCACGGTCGCCGAGGCCATCGTCGAGGCGCGCGCGTACGCGCGCTGTGGGGACGCGCCGGAGGGGATGTCGTGCGTGCCGGGTGGCGCGTTCACGCGAGGACACGACACACGCGACGAGAACGCCAGGCCCGCGATGGAGGTCACGCTGGACACCTTCTTCATGGACGTCCACGAGGTCACGAACGCGGAGTACCGCGCCTGCGTGAAGTCGAAGCGTTGCGGGGAGGCCGGCCCGCGCTACCGCGGGTATTCGGGGGACACGCAGCCCATCACTGGAGTGAGCTGGGACGACGCGCGTGGCTTCTGCGAGGTCCACGGGAAGTCGCTGCCCACGGAGGCGCAGTGGGAGAAGGCGGCGAGGGGACCGGCCGGTGAGATCAACCCGTGGGGGGACGCGCCGGCGACGTGCGAGCTGGCGATCATCGAGGACGAGCGCGGGCGCTCGTGCGGCGAGCGCAAGCCTGGCTCGAAGCCGGAGGCGGGGCGCATCTTCGAGGTCGGGCAGCGGCCCGCGGGGCGCTACGGGCTCCACGACATGGTCGGCAACGCCGAGGAGTGGGTCGCGGACTGGTACTCGAAGTCCTACGCGTCCTGCGGTGAGGCGTGCGTGGGTCATGAGCCCAAGGGGCCGTGCGGCGGCGCGAAGAAGTGCAAGGGTCACCGCAAGCGCGTCTTGAAGGGGGGCTCATGGTACTGGGGCGCCGACCGCGCGACAGGCATCCACCGCCGCGCGAACTCCCCGTCGAACCGCCCGTACCACCACTTCGGGTTCAGGTGCGCGGCCAGCGTCACGCAGGTCGAGGCGATGCGTCCCGAGCCGAAGTCGCCATGATGTGTTTTTGTGACACGAAGGTGGAATGGATACCGATCCTTCGTCGGTAGAGGGGGGGCGCGATGGAGCGTCGAGCCGACGGAGACGAGAGATGGAGACCTGGCCGAGGATATGGGCGGAGTACGACGACGAGGGCGTGTGGGTCTACCAGGCGTTCAAGGACGAGATCGTGGACGCGGCGCTCGAGCTCGGGAGGTTCGGCAAGGGCTTCTCGCTGGACCGGATGACGTGGATCAAGCCGTCGCTGGGGTGGATGATGTACCGCTCGGCGTACGCGACGAACAAACGCCAGACGCGCATCCTCCGGATCAAGCTGTCGCGTGAGGGGTTCGACACGATCCTGGGGATGGCCGCGCTGACGCACTTCGACCACCACGCGTACGAGAGCAAGGACGAGTGGGCGCAGGTCCTGGGGGAGTCGCAGGTGCGCTGCCAGTGGGACCCCGAGCGGGACCTGCGCCTTCGAAAGACCGGAGAGCGAGCGATCCAGATCGGCCTCAAGGGTGACGTCGTCATGCGTTACGTGGGCGAGTGGATCCTGGAGATGGAGGACAGGACCGAGCTCGCGAGGCACCTCGGAGAGCAGGCGAGGCGCAAGAAGGAGACCGAGGGCGTGTGGTCTCCGCGTGTGTACGAGGTCTGCGCGGAGACGGCGCGTCGGCTGGGGATGGTGGACGCGTCGGAGGAGGAGGGCCGCTGAGCGCGGCGTGACCACCTGGAACGATCGCCGCTCCCGCGGCTGGCGAGAACTCGACCTCGCCGCGTGTTTCGATCATCATGGAGTCCTCCATGGATCGGAGAGGTAGGCATGAGGAAGTATGCGCGCGACGCGTGGGACGTGTACGGGGATCGTCGGATGCTGGCGTTGCTGGCGCTCGGGTTCTCGAGCGGCCTGCCGCGCCTGTTGGTGTTCGGCACGCTGACGTTCTGGTTGCTGGACGTGGGGTTGTCGATCGCGACGGTGGGGTTGTTCGCGTCGACGTCGACGCCCTACACGCTGAAGTTCCTGTGGGCGCCGGTCATCGACAGGGCCCGCCTGCCGTGGCTGGGCGCGATGTTCGGCCAGCGGCGCTCGTGGATGCTGCTGACGCAGGCGTTGGTTGTCGTCGCGATCTTGTGGCTGGCGTCGATCGACCCGGCCGTCGATCCCTGGTGGACGGCGCTCGCGGCGG
This sequence comes from uncultured Myxococcales bacterium, assembly GCA_913058025.1. Classification (GTDB taxonomy): domain Bacteria; phylum Myxococcota_A; class Bradymonadia; order Bradymonadales; family Bradymonadaceae; genus CAJXPN01. The sequence goes on from CAJXPN010000949.1 coordinate 2,278, forward strand.
TGGCGGTGGCGGCGGCGTCGGCGAGCCAGGACGTGGTGGTCGACGCGTTCCGCGTGGAGACGCTGGACGAGGACGAGCAGGGCGCGGGCGCGGCGGTCGCGGTGTTCGGGTACCGGCTCGGGATGTTGGCGTCGGGGGCGGGCGCGTTGCTGATGGCGACGGCCTGGGGCCAGTGGTCTGCGGTGTACGCGGCGATGGCGGCGTTGATGTTCGTGGGGGTGGTGGCGACCGCGCTGAGCGTCGAGCCCGCGCGTCCCCAGCGGGAAGTCGACGAGGCCGCGACCGGCTTCGGGCGCGCGCTCGCCGAGGCGCGGGACGCTGTGATCGGCCCCGTGCGCGACCTCACGAAGCGCCCCGGTTGGTTGCTCTTCCTGGCGTTCATCGTCCTCTACAAGCTCGGCGACGCGCTCGCCGGGGCGATGCTCAACCCGATGCTCTACGACCTGTCTCTTATACACATCTCCGAGCCCACGAGACAGGCAGAAATCTC
>CAJXPN010000950.1 GCA_913058025.1 uncultured Myxococcales bacterium
TACGAGATTTCTGCCTGTCTCGTGGGCTCGGAGATGTGTATAAGAGACAGGAGTTCGTGCATGACGAAGACGACCATGCGCCTGCGGTTCCCCCTCTCGGACGCAGGGAGCACCGATGTGAGGGTGCCCTTCGTCTTCAGAATGCAGACCAGGAGGAAGCTCGACACTGCGCCGGGTTCACGTTGGGAGTCTCCCTTGCGTTGAGTGGCTCAGGAGCATGCGTGTCCGGTGAAGCGAAAAGGACAGCAGGACCAGCGAGTTGGGCGGTGTTGCAGCATAGCTCGAGAGGAGCTGTTCGCACATCCGACCCTTGAGCGCCAACCCGAGAAGCGTCGCCCACATCTTGAGTTCCACGCGATGCTTCGCTGTCGAGGTCTGCACATCCAGGCTCATCTGGCTCTTCAACACTTTGAAAAACAGCTCGATTTGCCACATGAGGCGACAGGGCTGTGAGACCTGAGCGCACGGATGGTCGTGTTGGGCAGCTCGGGCTCAAAGGGTCGCGGCGGCGTCGCGCACGCCGGCGGCGAGCGAGGTGGCCATCTCGTCGGCCTCGGCGTGGCTGAGGATGAGCGGCGGGGAGAGCAGCAGGTGGTCCCCCTTCGTGCTCTCGACGGTGCCGCGCGCGCCGAGGACGACGAGGCCGTGGTCGATGCACGCCGCCTCGACGCGCTTGGAGAAGCGCAGGCTCTGCTCCATGACCTCCTTGGTGTCTCGGTCGGCCACGAACTCGACGCCCAGGAAGAGCCCCTCGCCGCGGACGTCGCCGACCAGCGGGTGGTCGGCCAGCTCCTCCTGGATTCGGGACTTCAGATACGCGCCGACCCGCGCGGTGTTCTCGACGAGGCCGTCGCCCTCGATACGATCGAGCACCGCGAGCCCCACCGCGGCCGCCAGCGGGGTGCAGGTGTAGGTCTGGCCGCTGAAGAACGGCTCGCCGCTGTCGCGTAGCGCCGAGGAGATGTGGTCTCGCACCAGGACGGCGCCAAGCGGCAGGTAGCCGCCGCTGATCCCCTTGGCGCACGCGAGGATGTCGGCGTGCGTGCCGAAGTGCTCGCAGCCGAACGCGCGGCCGGTGCGGCCGAAGCCGGTCATGACCTCGTCCGAGATCATCACGATGTCGTGGGCTCTGCAGACGGCGGCGATGCGCTCGAAGTAGCCCGGCGTGGCGCCGGCGGCCCCGAGCGCCGAGCCGACGAACGGCTCGGTGATGAACGCCGCGATCTCGTCGGGGTGCGACGCGACGAGCTCCTCGAACTCCCGGACCAGCCCGTCCTCGTACTCCTCGACGGTGGTCCCGGCCGGCCGCCTGTAGGGCAGGCACGGGGAGGCGTGCAGGTGCAGCCCGGGCATCAGGTCGGTGTAGTAGCTGCGGCGCGCCACCATCCCGCCCACGTCGAGCGCGGTGATCGAGTTGCCGTGGTACGAGGACCACCGCCCGATCACGCGTCGCCTGCCGTCGCGGCCCCTGGCGCGGTGGTACTGGAACGCGAGCTTGACGCTGTTCTCGACCGCCTCGGTCCCGCCGCTGATCGTCCAGGCGCGCGTGAACCCGTCAGGGGCGAAGTCGCAGAGCCGCTCGAAGTAGGACTCGACGAGCGGGTTGTGGAAGACGTGCGTCGGGTGGACGGCGAGCGTGCGCGCCTGCTTGGCGAGCGCGTCGGCGACCTTCTCGTCGCCGTGGCCGATGTGCGTGACGGCCGCGGTGCAGCCCGACCCGTCCAGGTACCGTTTCCCCGCGTCGTCGAACAGGTAGACGCCCTCGCCGCGCACGATCATCGGGTATTCGTGGTCGTATCGGGCGACGACGAGCTGAGAGTTCAGAGTGTGGTAATCGATGGCGTCGTCCGTGTATTGGTGGGTCTGGTGGTCGGGCTTGGCTCCACCGTACTGACTCGCCGCGCATTCGGCGACCCTCTCTGCCGGGGCGCCCGGCCTCGACCCGAGCGCGGCCGTCGTGGCGCCGCCTGCTCGGCTCCTCTCCGCACGCCTCTCCGGCCTCGACGTCGACCTACTTCCCGCTCGATTCCAAGGCTCTCTTGCTCCGTGAACGGCTACCTCCTGACAGCAAAGAACCGTTCGATCTGTTTGGAAATGCAGGTCGGACGAATCTTCAGGTTGTCATGCGTGTCTTGTTAAGGAAACAAGACAGCAAAACCAGCGGGTTGGGAGGTGTCGCAGCAGATCTAGAGAGGAGCGTGTGCGCGATGCCGGGCCTCGTTGGGATCGTGAGCGAGAGCTTCGAACAGTCGGCCCGGCGAGCTGTCTTACTCGCCACTTTGCGCACACGGGTGCTGCAAGCTCGAAGGTGATGCACTTCATCGCCTCCACGCCCGATTCATCGAGGATGAACGGAAGGTCCATCGTCTGAGCTGCTCGTATATTTGGACAGTGAAGTGGCGAGGACGATCACAGGTACTTCAGGGACTGATGGGGCCGGAGCTCGTTGTAGAACTCGACCCACTCCAAGATCTTCTCACGTGCGTCCTCGACGCCTTCGAAGTTGTGCAACCAGATGCACTCCTCTTTGAGCGAGCGGAAGAACCGCTCGATCATCCCGTTCTGCTGAGGTGTGTAGGGAGTGATGAACTCCTGAGTCAGTCCATACTGACTGCATCGGCCCGCAAAACGCTTTGATGTGAACACCTTACCGTTGTCGCTTCTCAGCACGGGTCGCTTCTCTCCAGGCTTGGCGAAGACCAACGCGATACCCAGCAAGTCGACGTCACCTCGGCGCTTTTTGGGCTGGGCAGCGATTCGAAGAG
>CAJXPN010000951.1 GCA_913058025.1 uncultured Myxococcales bacterium
GAGATGTGTATAAGAGACAGGGTCGACGCTGGCGTGCTTCTCGCTGGCGACCTCGACCGAGGCGCTCTTCTACTGAACGCGGGCTCGCCCCATGGGCGACACGACACGACGAGAGTCGGCCCGCATCGCGGGCCGCGACAGACATGAGAGAGTGAAGATGGGATCGCGCGAGGACAAGAAAGACCGCTCATTCCTGGTGTACGACAGGCGCACGTTCCTCAAGGGGCTGGGCGCGCTGGGCGCCGCCGGCGTGGGGACGTCGCTGTTGCCGGGGGGCCTGAGGGCCGAGGGCGACGGCGAGGACCGGACGAAGTTCCTGATCGTGCTGAGCGCGGCGGGCGGCGCGTCGATCATCGACGGGCCGATGGCGATCATGGCGTCGGAGTCGGCGAACGCGTCCACGCTGAACACGTTCCCGGACGCGCTCGTCGAGCGGTACGGCGAGGGCGGGCTGCGCGCGGTGGACATGGACCGCGGGGCGCTCGGGCAGATCCCGTCGCCGTTCGTGTCGCGCCAGAAGTACTTCGTGAACAAGCACCAGGACGACATGATGGTCGCGACCTGGCAGCGCACGAGCGTGAACCACGCCATCGGCCAGCGCCGCTCGGTCACGGGCAACGAGGCGTGGCGCGGGCGCACGCTCCAGGAGCTCGTGGCGCTCGAGCACGGCGAGGGGTTCGCGATCCCGAACGTGAACCTGGCCTCCGGGTCGGGGTTCGTGGAGCGCGGGACGGACGGCTCGCTGCCCTCGAGGGTGTTCGGCGAGCCGATCACGGACCCGGCGCTGTGGCCGCTGGCGCTCGACGGCGCGCGCGGGCTGCGCAGGCCGATCAAGAAGTCGCTGATCGACCGGGCGCGTAAGCTGCGCAACGACCGCATCGACGCGACGTCGAACTTCATGAAGGTCTTCGGCGAGGCGCCGCGCATCCAGCACTGGCGCCACATCCGGGGGACGCCGCAGGAGTCGATCGAGGCGAGCGACCTGATCAGCAAGCTGATGCTGTTCCCGGACTCGTCGCAGTTCCCGCTGTCCGCGCGCGGGCTGGAGTCGTCGCCGGCGGCGGCCGCCGCGCTGGCGAGGTTCCCGAACTACGCGACCGACCCGCTGGAGGCGCAGGCCGCGCTGGCGTTCCTGCTGCTGCGCTACAGGGTCTCCGTGTCGGTGACGCTCGGGCCGAGCTTCGACGTGGTCATCGACGAGGACGGCCGCGACGCCGGCTACGAGCAGGGGGGACGGCTGGGCCGCGACCGCCTGCTCAACCCGCCCATCGCCTTCGACTTCTCACACCAGGGCCACCGCTCGGTGCAGGGCCTGATGTGGGACCGCATGTACCGCGTGGCAGACAACCTCATCGAGCTCCTCAAGGGCGAGGAGTACGGGAACGGCGAGTCGATGTGGGACCGCACGATGATCTACATGGCCACGGACTTCGGGCGCACGAAGTCGAGGCCGGCGAACTCCGACGAGTTCGCCACCGGGCACAACCTGAACAACGGCGTGATGGTGCTGAGCCCGCTGGTCAACGGCGGCCGCGTGCTCGGCGGCGTCGACCCCGACACCGCGCTGACCTACGGCTTCGACCCGACCACGGGCGCGCCCGATCCCGGCCGTCGCATGGACGAGCCCCAGATCTTCGGCGGCCTGCTCCACGCGCTCGACGTCGACACGACGGGCTCGGGCCTGCCGGACATGAAGGCGATGCGCAAGGCGTGAGCCCGGCGCACACGAACGCGAGGGGGCGTCGCGCGGCCCCGGCGCCGACGTGAACAGGCCCCGACCCCGTGAGGGGCCGGGGCCTGTTCACGTAAGACGCGGGCGACAACGAAGACACACGACGCCGAATTGGCGCACTGAGAGACACATGAACAAGAAGACGAGACGCTTCGGAACGCTCGCGCTCCTTGGCGTGATGACCTGGAGCACACAGGCCGCCGCGCTCGACACGCGCGGGCCGCGCTCACGCCAGGGCGGCATGGAGGACGCCGCAGAGCTCCGTCAGGTGCGCGAGCTGACGGGAGGGCGAGCGCGGGCGACCAACCCGGCGTCGGGGCTGGAGGCGACCTTCGACGCCGAGGGCGTCTCACTGGAGCGTCTGGGCGAGGGCGAGTGGTCGGCGCGCATGCGCCTCGAGCGCTTCGGGCGCGAGGGCGCGATGGCCTCGCCCTCCCCCTCCCACGCCCACGTCGTCGACGAGCTCGTGGCGTTCGAGCGCGCGGCCGGGCTCACCGAGTGGTTCGACAACACGGCCTCGGGCCTCGAGCACGGGTTCACGCTCCACGAGCGCCCCGCGGGTCAGGGTACGACCCTGCGCCTCGAGCTCTCCGTCGCGGGCGCGCGCGTGGAGGACCACGTCGACGGCGCGCTCAGGTTCGTGGGCGACGGGGAGACGGTGCGCTACGAGAAGCTCCAGGTGTGGGACGCCCGCGGCGAGACCCTCCACGCCTCGATGAGGGCCACCCCGGGCGGCTTCCTCATCGAGCTCGACGACGCGGACGCCACGTACCCCGTCACCGTCGACCCCGTCTTCGTCCAGGCCGCCCGCTTCATCTCCGACGAGCCCACCGCGTACGCCAACTTCGCGGACAGGTTCGAGGTGGTGGGCGGCGACATCTTCGTGCGCGCCATCTACGAGACCGTCAACGGCGTGGACCAGGCAGGGTCGCTGTACATCCTCCAGGAGGACGCGTCGGGGTCCTACACCAAGACACGCTTCATCCTGTCTCTTATACACATCTCCGAGCCCACGAGACAGGCAGAAATCTC
>CAJXPN010000952.1 GCA_913058025.1 uncultured Myxococcales bacterium
CTACGACGTCGTGGAGTTCATCGCGAACACGCCGCCTCGCCTCAAGGAGCAGGCGAAGCCCCTCTACGAGCTCGTAGAGGGCGAGTGAGCGGTGGGCGAGTGAGCGATGGCCGAGCGGCTCATGGGCACGCCGAGCTCCACCCGAGCTTGCACGCGCGCGCCTTCGCGGTCGCCGCCGCTGCCTCGTCCTTCTTCTTCATGAGCCTGTTCGACAGGTCCGCGCAGCTCTTGGCGTCGTCCGCCTTGCACGCCTTGTCGAACGTCGCGATCGACTTGTCGAGGTCACCCTCGGCGTCCAGGATCCACCCCATCGCGTTGCAGTTGTTCATGCCGCCTTCGGAGCACAGCATCTCCTGGAGCGCGCGGGCGGCCTTGGGGTCCTTTGCCCCGAACGAGCCCCACTTGTAGCCGTGCGCGAGCTCCTCACACCCTTGCTTCACGCCCGCGTCGCACGCGCTCTTGAGCGGCCCGATCGCCATGGCCACATTCGCCTTGTCCTCCTCGTCCAACTTGATGGTCACGCCCAGGTCGAGGCACGCCCACGCGTCCCCAGATGCGCACCTCTTTTCGCAGGTCGCCCTTGCCACCTCGCAGTTGATGCGCGCCTCGTGACCCTTCGCCGGGCGCGCCGAGGCACAGAGAGCCTTGCCCGCGATCTCGAGCTCGTCGCTCTCCGGCGACGGGAGCCCCGTCCTGATGATTCGGCACATGAAGAACCGGTCCCCGACCTCGATCGGGTGCGCTGTCGTGATGGTGCCCTTGTTCGACAGCGTGACGACGTCTCCATCGCGCTTCATCGTGTCCTCGCTGCTGGACATCACCTTCTCGTAGCTGTCGGCTGCCGCGGTGGCCGTGAGCGCGGGCATCGCGCCGAGGAACCTGACCTCGATGGGGAGCGTGTACCCACCGAACCGTGGCGTCGCCGCCTGCTCACACAGCCTCTTGGGCGCGTCCGCCGGGCAGTCGAAGACGAACCCGAAGTCGGCGACCTCGAACTCCGTCAGCTTCGCCTCCGCGCTCGGTTTGGCCTGCGTCGTGGCCTCGGCCTTCGCCTCTTCTCCTGCGCTCGGCGCGGGCTCGCTGGGGGCAGCCTTGGGCTCGCACCCCATCAGCGTGACGGCCATCAGGGTGCAGAAAAGCGTCGTCGGTCGGATCATCATGGTGCTCGATACGTGATTGAGGGTTCGGGCCAGAGCGGCAGGCGCTCCGTACCACACCTCCTTACACGAAGAGTACATTTGCCTGCCATGCTTCGCCTGAGATACGCCGGCTTCGTCCGGCGCGCCTTCCTCACCCACGCGCCCCGTCACGCGTGTCGGGCACGAGGTGCCTCAGAACGCCCATTGCGTCGCCGCTCCAAAACCGCTATGACTCGTCGAGTGCCGGAGGTTCGCCTACATGGCCCCTCTTCGCACCTTGGCAGCAGCCGACACGACACCTCTACCAAATGATGGAGATCGTGTGGACGCTCAGGGCGCCGGGTGAAACGCACCCTGGCAGAGTCCCCATCACGACAATCTCGCTCCTCCGTCTACGGTCGAGCGCACGACGCCTCCAGCTCGCGCAGCGCGAGCGGTCCACCATTGGTGGGTTCATGAGGCGACCGCACCCACAGGACGGCCTGGTAGATGAGCGGCAACAGGAGGCGGCGGCGTCGCCGCGGCAATGGTGGCGGCGGCGGAGACCGCAACTCGGGTCAGAACAACCAACGCAAGGTGTCTCTCGACGAGTACATCATGCGGATGTCAGACTTCACACCCATTCAGCCCATCGATCGCATCCGCCTGGAGACAGGCAAGGACGACACGATCGCACGGCTCGTGGACATGGTCACTCCGATCGGCAAGGGGCAGCGGTGCTTGATCACCAGCCCTCCCAAGGCCGGTAAGACGACCATCCTCCACGCCATCGCTCGCTCGGTGCACGAGAACCACCCCGAGATCCATCAGATCGCGTTGTTGGTCGACGAGCGCCCCGAGGAGGCCACCGACTTCCGGCGTAGCGTCCCGGTCAACGTCGTCGCGTCCACCTCGGACCAGACCGCAAAGCACCACATCAAGACCGCTGAAGGCGTCTTCATCGAGGCGCTCGAGCGCCTGCTCGATGGCCAGGATGTCCTCATCCTGCTCGACTCCATCACCCGCCTCGCCCGCGCCTACAACGTCATGGCAGGGTCAGGGAAGATCCTCTCTGGCGGCGTCACCGCCGGCGCGCTCGATCGCCCCCGCCAGCTCTTCGGTTCTGCGCGTAAGCTCGAGGAGGGTGGCTCGCTCACCGTCATCGCCACTGCGCTCGTCGACACCGGCAGCCTCATGGACGAGGTCATCTTCCAGGAGTTCAAGGGCACCGGTAACCTCGAACTCATACTCGATCGCGACCTCGCTCAGCGTCGCATGTTCCCCGCCATCGACATCGGCCCCTCCGGCACTCGCCGCGAGAGCATGCTCTACAACGAGCTCGAGGCTCGCAAGATCCCCGCGCTGCGTCGCTACCTGTCCGACATGGGCAAGTCCGACGGGCTCTCCTGGGTCCTCAAGCGCATCCGCAAGACCCAGTCGAACAAGGAACTCCTCGGCTCCGTGAGCGAGTGAAGACCCCCCTGGTCTCTTCTCCTTCAGGACCCACCGCGTCCTCGTGACGCCCGCGCCCAAGGCCCGACCCATGACCCGTCCGCTGCGCGCGCTCTCCTGCCTCGCCCTCATCACCTCGATGGCTGTCTCTTATACACATCTCCGAGCCCACGAGACAGGCAGAAATCTCG
>CAJXPN010000953.1 GCA_913058025.1 uncultured Myxococcales bacterium
GGGGGCGCCAAGCGCCAAGCGCGAAGCGCGGCGGCGGGGGCTTCTGCCCCGCACCACACTCGACGCCCTCTCGGACGCTCCCAAACCGCCCCGCGCCACACTCTCCGCCCGCCCGAACGCTCCAAAACCTGCCCCGCACGACCCCCAACGCCCTCTCGAAGACTCAGCGCTCCGAGACCTGCGCGCAGCCCGCCTCACGGAGCGCCTCGCGCAACCGCTCGGCCTGGGCAGAGAGCGTCTCCGCGGTCGCCGCGGTGTCCGCGTTCGCGAAGCTCATGTCCCCGACGCTGTCGATCGGCATCAGGTGAAGGTGCACGTGCTCGACCTCGAGGCCCGCGTACATCGCGCCGACCTTGACCGGCGAGTAGACGGACTGGAGCACCTTGCCGATCTGCTGCGACACGGCGGTCACGTGCGCAAGGAGCTCGGGGTCCAGGTCGATCCAGTGGCCGACCTCTTCGATCGGCACCACGAGGACGTGCCCCGGGCGGATCGGGTGGATCGACAGGAACGCCACACACCGCTCGTCACGCCAGACGAAGTGGCCGGGCAGCTGCCCCTCGATGATCATCGTGAACACGCTCGCCATCACTCACCTCCTTCGTCTTCCTGAACCTTCAACCGGGCCTCCAGCGCGTCGAGCATCAGCGCCGAGCACGACCCGGGCGACACGCGCGCCTCCAGGCTGTCCTCGGGAGAGCGCCCCGCGAGCTGGCCGAGCTCGTCGGCGACCCGCTGGTACGCCTCGCGGAACGGCACGCCGCTGGCGGTGAGCTCCACCGCCAGATCCGTCGCGTACATCTCGTGGCTAATCGCGCCGCGCATCGCGTCCTGGTCCCACTCGAGCGCGTCGATGAGATCGGCCACCAGCGCGAGCGCGCCCAGCGCGTGTCCCACCGCGCGCATCAACGGCCCCTTCGTCCCCTGGAGGTCGCGGTGGTACCCGCTGGGCAGCGAGAGGAGCTGCTTGAGCTCGGCCTCCGCGCCGGCCACTGGCGCGTACGCCGCGCGCAGCAACTCCACCACGTCCGGGTTCTTCTTGTTGGGCATGATCGACGAGCCCGTGATGTAGCGCGGCGGCAGCCTCACGAAGCCGAACTCGGCGGTCGTGAACAGACTCAGGTCCCACGCGAGGCGCCGCACGTCGAGCATCGACTGGCCGATCGCGCCGAGCGCGGCCAGCTCGAACTTCCCGCGCGAGTTCTGGGCGTAGATCGGGTTGATCTGCATCCTCCCGAACCCCAGGCGCGCGGTCGTATGTTCGCGATCGAGCGGTACGTTCACGCCGTAACCCGCGGCCGTGCCGAGCGGGTTCGCGTCGACCCACCCGCCGATCGCGCCGAGCAACGTCGCGTCGTCGCCGAACGCCTCTGTCCACGCCGCAGCCCACATCCCCACCGACGACGGCACCGCGCGCTGAAGGTGGGTGTAACCAGGCATCGGCGCGCCGCCGACCTCCGAGCGCGCCAACCTCAACGACGCGCGCGCGATCTCCAGGCTCAGCGCCCTCGCCTGCGCCAGCGCGTCCTTGAGGTAGAGCCTCGTGGCCACGAGCACCTGGTCGTTCCGGCTGCGCCCCGTGTGCACCTTCTTGCCGGCCGCGCCCAACCTGCTGATCAGGTGCGCCTCGATCGCCGAGTGGCAGTCTTCGTAGCGCGCGTCCAGCTCGAAGCGTCCCGCCTCCCACTCGGCCTCGAGCACCTGGAGCTCCCCGAGGATCGCGTCACGCTCGGTCACGTCGATCACGCCCGCGCGCTCGAGACCCTCCACGTGCGCCGCGGAAGCGCGCACGTCGTACAGGAACAGCCCACGGTCCAGGACGACGTCCTCGCCCGCCAGGAACGTCATGATCCTGCCGTCGACGTCCACGCCCTCTTTCTGCCAGATCAACTTCATCGCTCACTCCACACCGGCGAGCTCTTCGAGCCCGAGCATAAGGTTGATGTTCTGCATCGCCTGGGTCGCGGCGCCCTTGAGCAGGTTGTCCAGCGTCGCGATCACGACGACCTCTCGGCCCTCGCACCCGACGCTCACGCCGCCCAACGACACCACGTGCCGACCGACCGCGTCGCGCACCAGCGGCGCCTCGTGCGCGACCTCGACGAGCCGCTCGGCGGCGTAACGCTCCGCGTAGATCGCGCGCACGCGCTCCGCCGTGATCGGCTCACGCACACGGAACGACACCGTCAGCGTGATCCCACGGAACCAGGGCGCCACGTGCGGCATGAAGCGGATCGCTCGGCCGAGCTGCCGGCTGACCTCGCGCTCGTGCGTGTGCCCCGTGAGCGCGTACGGCATCAGGTTGTCCCGCAGCGCCTCGGCGTCGTTTCGAGGCGACGGCGTCGTCCCCGCGCCGCTGTACCCCGAGACGCCGAACACTGCCGGGACGCCCTCGATGAGGTCGAGCATCGGCCACAACGCCGCCTGCATGCCCGTCGCGTAGCAGCCTGGGTTGGCCACGCGCAGCGCGCCGACGAGCTCCTCGCGGCGGCGCTCCGGCCAGCCGTAGGACCAGCCATCGGTGAACCTCCAGTCCGCCGACAGGTCCACCAGCGGCAGCTCGGGCCTCGACGCCTCGATCGCCTCCACGAACCCCACCGACACCCCATTGGGCAGCGCGAGCACGCACACGTCCGCGTCGCGCCCGGCGACGTCCTCCGGCCCGAGCTCCTCGTAGCGCACCCCGTGCCCCTCGACCTGCTGGCCCACGAGCTGTCTCTTATACACATCTCCGAGCCCACGAGACAGGCAGAAATCTCG
>CAJXPN010000954.1 GCA_913058025.1 uncultured Myxococcales bacterium
TCTACACAGAGTAGATCGTCGGCAGCGTCAGATGTGTATAAGAGACAGCGTTCACGCTCAGGCGCGGACCCGTCATCGGTGAGCTCATGAAGGGGCTTACCGAACGGATCATGGATGGAGTGCTCGAAAGTGGCCGGGAAGCGGGCTACTATGTCGAGGAACTTAGAAGAGACCCACCCGAGGCGCTGCGCGGCGAATGAGCTGCGGGTGAGCCACGGTCAATAGAGTGAGCGGAGGAAGAGATGTCGAGAAGCGGCGAGCGCGGAGCAGGGGCGACGTTCGAAGGGCGGGGTTACAGAAGGTGGAACCCGCGCGCGATGGTTGGTCTGGCGGCGATGGCGTTGGCGGCGTGTTCGTCGGACGGCTGTGGCTGCGATGGGCTCGAGACGAGGCCCTTCCCCGTCGAGCACTACGACAAGACGACGCCCACGAGCACCCAGATCCGCGTGACGCCGACGGGGCTCGGCTTCATCGAGGACAACCTGGAGCCGCTCATCGGCGAGGCGCTCCCCGGCGGGCTCAACTTCTGCCTGCCCAAGGACGTGGGCGGAGGCACCGAGCTGTGCATGGAGGGGTTCCAGAGCCAGACGCAGGAGATCTGCGACGACGGCTCGGAGGGCTGCCAGCTCTCGTTCGACATCGGCAGCGCGAGGCTCGTGCCCACGCCACCGAGCACGCTCTTGGTCGACGTCACGCTCAGCAACGTGAACCCGACGATCCCGTTCAAGGCGACGAACATCGTCTTTGGCCTGGATATCGAGTGTGACGTGACGATCCACCAGCGCGGGATGAGCTCGAGCACGCCCACGACGATCAACGCCAAGCTGCCGGTCAACTTCGACATCGACCAGAGCTCAGCCTTGAAGGACCTCAGGATCAACACGGGCGAGGTGGACCTGGATCTGTCCGAGGCCGCGTTCGACTTCGACAGCGGCGGCGGGCGGGGCAAGAACTGTGGCCTGGCGCAGGGTGCGGTCGCGGTCTTCCGCGGGATCATCATCGACCTGGTCAAGCCGCAGCTCCAGGAGGCGCTCGACGGCGCGTTGCGTGAGAACCTCTGCAAGCCGTGCGACGGCGCGCCGGGGCAGTGCTCCGACCGCGCGACGTGTGACACAGACGAGGGCCTGTGTCTGGTGAACGGGACGAGCGAGTGTGAGCCGCTGCCGCTCGGGATCGAGGGAGGCCTCCAGCTCGGGACGCTCATCGGGGACTTCACCCAGGAGCCCGACGCCGAGGTCGACCTGCTGATCCGCGTGGGCGACCACGCGCGCGCCAACGACGGGCTCGAGCTCGCCGCGCGCACGGGGTTCCAGCAGACGGAGCTCTCGGACTGCGCGCCGGTCAACCTGGGGAGCAGGCCGCCGTTCGCGGCGATCCCGCTCTCCCCGACGATCAACGGCAACACGAACCCGCGCACGAACCAGCCGTTCATGGTGGGTGTCGGCCTGCATGAGTACGTGATCGAGCAGGCCATCTGGTCGATCTGGGCCTCGGGCGGCCTGTGCATCGCCGCGGACAGCGCGGTGACGGACAACCTGCTGACGACGGATCTGCTGGCGACGCTGCTGCGGCTGAACAGCATCAAGGGCGTGGCCGACCGCGAGAAGCGAGACATCCTGCTGCGCGTGGTGCCTCAGAAGGCGCCCGACGTCGTGCTCGGCGCGAACCGCCTGTCGGGCACGCCGGGGTCGTGGACTGTCGAGGAGCCGCTGATGACGATCGACTGGAAGGACTTCGACCTGAACTTCTACGCCTACGTCCAGGATCGCTACGCGCTGCTGTTCACGGCGCGCGTGGACCTGCTGCTGCCGCTGGCGATCGCGCCGGACGGCATGGGCTCGATCGAGGTGGTGCTGGGTGACCTGGCCGCGTCGTTCACGAACACGCGCCTGGTGAACACGGGGCTGCTGACCGAGCCGAAGGAGCGCGTCGAGGATGCGCTGCCGCAGCTCATCGGCCTGGCGGTCGGGCAGCTCGCGGGCGGCCTGACCGACAGCCTGAGCTTCGAGCTCCCGGCGTTCTCGGGCCTCAAGCTCGAGCTGAACAAGGAAGACATCACGAGCGTGGACAACAACACGTTCATCGCGCTGTTCGCGAGCCTGGCCGTCGACACCGCCATGCCGACCTCGCTCCGGACGCCTCCGACGGCCGCGATCGAGGGTGTCTCGGTGGCGTACGCGAACGACCCGTCGCAGGTCATCGAGATGCCAAGCGTGTCGATGTCGGTGTCGGCCTCCGAGCTCGGCTTGCAGCTCAGCGCCGACCCGGAGGAGTACGAGTACAGCTGGAAGGTGCGCCAGGGGCCGTGGAGCAACTACGCGCCGGGCCCCGTCCTCGAGGTCACCGACCCCGTGCTCCAGCTCCCGGGCAGGCACATGCTCGAGGTCCGCGCTCGCCGCGTCGGCGAGTCGCCGCGCGCCGGAGACGTCGCCATGCGTGAGGTCGTGATCGACTACCAGGCCCCCGAGCTCGAGATCGAGCGCAGCGGCCCGATCGTGACGATGCTCGGCCGCGACATGACGGACGGGACGGACCTGGAGTACCGCCACAGGATCCACGACGGCGCGAAGGCGCGAGAGTGGTCGGAGTGGACGCGTGAGCAGGCGCTCGACCTGAGCGTGTTGGCAGACCTGCCGGCGCGCGTGCGCCTCGAGGCGCAGGCACGCGACGCGGCCGGTCACGTGACCACCGCGGGCCAGACGATGACGTGGAAGGGAGAGGTCGCCGCGGCGCCCCTGGCGCCCTCGAACACCGAA
>CAJXPN010000955.1 GCA_913058025.1 uncultured Myxococcales bacterium
GATTTCTGCCTGTCTCGTGGGCTCGGAGATGTGTATAAGAGACAGGTCCACGAGGTAGACCTCGCCGTGGCTCCCGATCATGACGTTGTCGGGCTTGATGTCGCGGTGGAGGATGCCCTTGCTGTGGGCGAAGTGGGCGGCGAGGCAGACCTCGTCGAAGATCTCGAGGTGCGCCTCGAGGGCGTCCATCGACTCGTAGCTCGAGGGCATGGGGGCGTCGCCCATGAGGACGTCCATCCAGGAGACGCCGTCGACGCGACGCATCACGAGCGCGGGCGCGCCGTCGGCGTCGACGCCGAGCTCGTGGACGGGGACGATGTTGGGGTGCTCGAGGCGGCCAGTCGCGCGCGCCTCGGCGATCAGGCCGCGGCGCGCGTTGGCGTCGGTGCGGTCGGCGAGCACGCGCTTGACGGCGACCTGCCGACCGATCGAGGCCTGCTTGGCGACGTGGATCTCGCCCATGCCGCCGCGCGCGAGCACCTCCTCGAAGCTCAGGCTGTGCTCGATCGAGGTGAACGTGGCGTCGGTGTCGGGCAGGTCGGGGTTGGGCGAACGAACGGTGAGCGTGGGCGAGGCCTTCCCCGACGCCCAGACGAGCTCCTCGTGATCGTAGCCCTCGAGCCGCTGCGTCATGTCCGCCGCCCACCCCTCCATCAAGACCTGCTCATTCGCCATCACGACACACTCACCAAAGGGAACCTCGGACACCAGCGTCGAGAGAGACGTAGGTGTAGCCCCTACAATTTATCCACACGCGTCACTTTTTCCATGGCGGGTCGGACGTACCTCGTCGTGGAGAGGTCGTAATGCGAGCGGCGTCATACGTAGAGGCGCATGATGGCTCAGCTCTCGAGTTCCTCTTCGAACAGTCGCGCGGCGAGCATTCGTTCGCGCGCGCCGCCCAGGCGGATGATGTCGCAGAGCGCGAGCGCGCGGTGGAGCCTGGGGTCCTCGCCGGCGGTGAGGATGACGGCGTCGTGCAGTGGGGCGAGCGCTCGCCCGCGGGAGGTGCCGCGCGGGTGCGGCCAGACGAAGGACTCGAGGCGGTCCTCGACGAGGTGCCCGTCGAGCCCTGGAGCGCGCCAGCCCGTGGGCATCCCGCGGGCGGACGCGCCCGGCTCGACGGCGAACGCGTAGCGCATCCCATACACCACGAACTCGACGAGCTCGGCGCGCCTCGGGCGGCGCGCCGACGCGTCGTAGAGGTGCGAGCGCGCGGCGCGCTTGAGCGACCGGTGCGCCTCCGAGCGGGACACCCCCAGGCGCTCGGTCAGCGTGTCGTAGGTCCAGGCCTCGGTCTCCCAGACGCACATGGAGACGAGGATGAAGAGGTCTTGTGTCTTGAGCATACGTTCCATGTTCCAGAACACGGAACGCCGAGTCAAATGCGAAACGCAAGGCAACGTTCCTGAATCAGGAATACGGACATACTGTTTCGATCGTGACGCGATCGTTCGCGGCAGTCACGACCTCGACGGAGAGGCAGGTGGCCCCGGTCCTTCAGCATGTTCGCGCAGCTCAGAAACAAAGTGTGCATTTGACACGAACACATTCGTGCGCACAAATCATGGCGTCACCCAAACCGAGAGGAGGACCCCATGAACACGCTCCCCGACCTGAGAGAGACGCTGGGCGCCGAGGCCCACAGGCTCCGAGGGATCGACAGCTGGCGCGCGCTGGACGCGCTGGGCGTGGAGGACCTCGAGCGCGTCCACGCGCTGGCCCAGAAGGTCGCCTACCGCGCGGTCTCCGAGGGCGAAGACCGAGAGACGTTGAGGGCGCTCGGGCGAGGCGTGCGGCACCTCGCCGAGCTGCTCGAGCGCGCGCCCGGGTCGAAGCCAGGGCTGCCGAGGTTGCGCAACGAGCTCTTCTCCCCGGGAGACCTCATCGACCTCTACCTGGGGGACACGCCGGGGCGGCGCGGCTCGCCCTGGGTCACCGCGCGCGTGGAGCGCGTCGAGAAGGCGTTCAACGCCGACTGGGCGCACGACTCGAGCGCGCGCGGGTACTACTGGAGGTCGACGGTGCGCGCGGTGGATGGGCGGGATCTGCTGCCGGGGCGCCCGGCGCTGGGTCTCTCGACGACCGAGCCACGCGCGCTCCCGCGGGGCGACGTCGAGCGCCTACGCGAGGCGCGCTCGAGCGACCCCACGTTCTTCGCGGCATTCTGCGCGAACGCGTGGAGGGCGTGGCAGCCGATCTGGTGCATGGAGGCGGGCGTGACGTGCGACGCGGGGGCGATGGACGTGGGGGCGTGGTTGGGTCGCGCGTGATCTGTTCCAGACATTGAGCCGTGTGTATGCTGTCGACCCATTGACAGACACGACACACGCTCAGCGGGCGCTCGACGAGACGCCTTCATCTGGACATCGATGATGTACGCACGCTCGCTCTCTATCATCTTCTGCATGACCTCGCTCTCGATGGCGTGCGACGAACCGGCCGACCCCCCCGCGTCGGAGCCCTTCGAGCGTCTCGTCGCCGAGATCGGTCAGGAAGGAGGCGCGCTCGAGGACCCTGACGGCAGGGTGCGCCTCGAGATCCCGAGCGGGAGCATCACGGAGACGATCGAGGTCTCGATCGAGTCGGTGCAGCCTCCGGGCGACGCGGGCTCGGTCGTGGCAGGGACCGTGTACGAGTTCAAACCGGAGGGGGTCACGTTCGACCCGCCGCTGCGTGTCGAGATCGCCTACGACGAGTCCGCGCTGCCCGCGGGCGTCGACGAGTCGGAGCTCGCGATCCACGTCTGGGA
>CAJXPN010000956.1 GCA_913058025.1 uncultured Myxococcales bacterium
ATCGTCGGCAGCGTCAGATGTGTATAAGAGACAGCCCAGCACCACCCCGCCCATTCCGCCCACGCCCATCGCCATGCTCAGCGCGAACGCGGTGGCGTGACGCATTGCCCAGCTCGACCTCCACAGCGCGAACGCCGCGCCCAGTGAGATCGCTATCTGTATGGGCAGGGTCTTCATGACATGCGCGAACTGTTCGCCTGGCGTCACGACGAGCCCCTGGAGCGCGAGCGCGAGCGCGAGCGTGACGCCGACGACGAAGCCCATGACCATGACCACGCGCCCGCACTCCCTGGCGCTCTCGGCGCGCCAGAGGCGCAGCTCCTCTTCGGTGATGAGGTCGGACGAGGCTGTCGATGAAGGCGGGTGGAACACGCTTGGCTCGAGCGTAGGTCGGTGGGCGGGGCGTTCATACTCGCCACGCGCTGCGCTGGGTAGAGGATAATGTCCGCCCGGGTCGGGTCGCAACCGTTTGAACCGGCCGCCCTTGCGTTGGTGAGCGCGCGCGCGTACTTGAGGACCATCGATCACGTGAACTCCCGAACCGAGGAGCCCCTACATGCCACAGAAGACGGCCACCTCTCTGCTCAGCGAAGATGACCTCTACCTCTTCAACGAGGGGAGCCATTTCGCGCTCTACGACCACCTCGGCGGCCACCTCGTCGACGGAGGCGCCCAGTTCGCAGTCTGGGCGCCCTCGGCCAGGCGCGTCGCCGTCGTCGGGGACTTCAACGGGTGGGACGGCTCCTCCCACCCGCTCGAGCCGCGCGGCGCCTCGGGGATCTGGGAGGGGTTCGTCTCCGGGGCGAGCAAGGGGCAGGCGTACAAGTACAGGGTGCTCGGCGCAGACGACGTCGAGATCGACAAGACCGACCCGTTCGGCCGCCTCTTCCAGGTCCCCCCCGAGACCGCCTCGATCCTCCACGCCGACGACTACGCGTGGTCCGACGACGCCTGGATGTGCGCGCGCGGCGAGCGCGACGCGCTCGCTGCGCCGATGTCGACCTACGAGGTCCACCTGGGCTCGTGGCGCCGCGTGCCCGCGGAAGGCGACCGCTCGCTGACCTACCGTGAGCTGGCCACCGAGCTCGCCGACTACGTCACCGAGATGGGCTTCACGCACGTCGAGCTGATGCCGGTCATGGAGCACCCGTTCTACGGCTCCTGGGGTTATCAGGTGACGGGCTACTTCGCGCCTACCTCGCGCTACGGCGCGCCCGAGGACCTGAAGTTCCTCATCGACACGCTCCACCAGCGCGGCGTGGGCGTGATCCTGGACTGGGTGCCCTCGCACTTCCCCATGGACGCCCACGCGCTCGCGCGCTTCGACGGCACCCACCTCTACGAGCACGCAGACCCACGCAAGGGCTTCCACCCCGACTGGAAGTCCGCGATCTTCAACTACGACCGCCACGAGGTCCGCGCGTTCCTGATCTCGAGCGCGCTGTTCTGGCTCGACCACTTCCACATAGACGGCCTGCGCGTGGACGCGGTCGCGTCGATGCTCTACCTCGACTACTCGCGCCCCGACGGCGAGTGGATCCCCAACGAGTACGGCGGCCGCGAGAACCTGGGCGCGATCCAGCTCCTGCGGCGCCTCAACGAGGCAGTCTACGCGGGCTACCCCGGCGTCCAGACGATCGCCGAGGAGTCGACCGCCTGGCCCAACGTCTCTCGCCCGACCTACGTCGGCGGCCTGGGCTTCGGGATGAAGTGGGACATGGGCTGGATGCATGACACGCTGCGCTACCTGCGCCGCGACCCGGTCCACCGCGGCTACCACCATGGCGAGGTCACGTTCCGCGCCGTGTACATGCACACGGAGAACTACGTGGTGGCGCTCTCGCACGACGAGGTCGTGCACGGGAAGGGCGCGCTCGTGGACCAGATGCCAGGCGACGACTGGCGCCAGTTCGCCAACCTGCGCGTCCTCTACGGCTACATGTACGCCCAGCCCGGCAAGAAGCTCGTGTTCATGGGCGACGAGTTCGGCCAGCGGCGCGAGTGGTCCCACGAGCGCTCGCTCGACTGGGACCTGCTCGACCAGGGCCCCTACCACGAGGGCGCGCGCCGCTGGGTCCGCGACCTCAACCAGCTCGTGACCCGAGAGCCCGCGCTCCACGAGCGCGACTTCCACCCCGACGGCTTCGCCTGGGTCGACGCGTCCGACTCCGGCCAGTCCGTCCTCACGTTCCTGCGCTGGGACGAGCACCGCGAGCGCCCTGTGCTCGTGTGCTGCAACTTCACCCCCGAGCCGCGCGAGCGCTACCGCGTCGGAGTCCCCCGTGGCGGCACGTGGGAGGAGCTCCTCAACTCCGACGCCCAGGCCTACGGCGGCTCTGGCGTCGGCAACCTCGGCGGCGCCCGCGCCCACGCCTTCGGCCGCCACGGCTACTCGCACTCGCTGCTCCTGACGCTCCCGCCGCTGTCGGTGGTGATGTTCGCGGTGGGCTGAACGGTCGGGCGCGTACGGGTCGGCGGTGAGCTTGGTTCGGGGCGTTTGGGGTGCGTTCGAGAGGGCGGAGAGTGTGGTGCGGGGCGGTTTGGGCGCGCTGTGTGTGGCGGTGAGTTTGTTTCGGGGCAGTGACCCCCCGCCGCCGCGCTTCGCGCTTGGCGCCCCCCGCCTTCGGCAAGGGGCTCCGGACACGGCACCTGTTCTTACGGGGAGGTTGGCGGGCTTTGGTGAGGGTGGAGAAGGCGCGGCAGCCCTCCCCGCCGCCGCCCTTCGGGCTTGGCGCTCCCCGCTGGGGAG